>JBAVTM010000576.1:0-5278 GCA_049696195.1 Desulfuromonadaceae bacterium
GGAGCTGGCTTCACGACTGCGGCAAGATAGGGGTCCCGGAGGCGGTACTCAATTTTCCCGGATGTCTGACGGAGGAGGAATTCGAGACGGTCATGCAACATCCGCGCTGGGGGTCTGAAGTCGCCCGGCAGGCACGAATGCCGGATACGGTCATCAATATCATACTCCATCATCATGAACGTTTCGCCGGAAAAGGGTATCCCTCAGGACTCATCGGTGAGCATATACCGATCGAGGCCCGGATTGTTTCCATTGCTGATGTGTTTGATGCGCTCTATTCCGACCGCCCATACCGCAAGGCGTTCGACTTCGACCAGGCGATCAGGATAATGCATGAAATATCCGAGACTCATTTTGATCCACAACTGATGGAGCTCTTCCTGCCGATTGTCGAGGAGATACGTCCCCACGGTTGATGGCCGGCAACGCTTAACCATTATGCTCATTGATAACGAGGAGATCTTCTGAAAGCGATGCAGCAAGGGGGGCATGGCGCTATCATGCAACGTCATGGAACGATGAAGAGCTCGTATGGATGATCCGCGAAAGATTAGTCCTGTTTGAAAGGTAGGCGATCCGCATGATAGAGTTTGATGAACAGTCAAAAAAACTGGTTGTGAAACTGGTGTATTACGGTCCGGCCCTATCGGGCAAGACCACAAACCTGCTCTGCCTGCATGATGTCCTCTGCAACGAAGGACGCGGAGACCTGATGGTTCTGGATACGGTTGATGACCGCACCATCTTCTTTGATCTGCTGCCCCTCTTTTATGCGGCCCCTTCCGGCTTTCGCATCAAATTGAAGGTGTTCACCGTACCGGGACAGGTTCGACACGACACAACCCGCAAGGCGGTTTTGCAACGCGCGGACGGCATTGTTTTTGTTGCGGATTCACAGAAAGGGCACATGGGCAATAATGCCGAAAGTTTCGCTAATCTGGAAAAGAACCTGGCTGTCGTCGGCCTTGATATTAATAAACTTCCGCTGGTGATCCAGTTCAATAAACGCGACATGCCGGATGTGATCCCTGAGGCCGATGTGCAGACAGCATGGGGGGCGACCGGATTGCCGCTGGTCATGGCGTCGGCTTTGAATGGATACGGTGTGGTTGAGACATACAGCCAGATCGTATCCCTGGCCTTTGATGCGCTGGATGAACGTCTGAAGCTGACGGCACGCTTCGGCGTCGAACGGGCTGATTTTGTCGATAGCGTGACCAGAATTGCCAAGGATCGTGCATGAGTATAGACAGAAAACTCGATTTCATCATCGGAGAAGATATAAATCTGGTGCAACTCCTGGATGCATCCGAAGCATTGATGCTGCTGGATGGCGCCGTGCGGGGAGGCGCGTGCGGCGCTGTGGTTGCCGATAGCAATGGACTGCTGCTGGCGGCCCGCGGCAGCGAGAGCCCATTTACCGAGACCAGAACAATTCTTGTGGAAGGTGAGCCGTCCGGTACGGTTTCGGTGTATATGGCGACCTCGGGCGCCGCCCTTGAAGGGATTGCCGACATGCTGCATGCGGCGCTGCAGACCCTCATCAATGGCGCCATGAGAAGGATGCTGACTGCTGAGGCGCATACCACCATCGTCAATCACTCCTATGAGGAACTGCTGGAGACGAACCGGAAACTCGGCGCGTCGGAACTGCAATATCGTGAGCTCGCAGCATCACTTGAGATCAAGGTGCGGGAACGTACCGAAGAATTGAACCGTGCTTATGCCATAATGCTGCAGAAGGAAAAACTGGCGGCCATCGGTGGTCTGGCAGCAGGCATGGCGCATGAGATCAACAATCCGATAGGTTTCGTCATCAGCAACCTGCACACCTTGACAAAATATGCTGCAAAGCTGAAGGAGATGCTGGAATTCTACCGCACGAGCTGTGAGCCGGTTATCCCGGAACATATTGCCAGACAGGTCGAATCCCGCTGGAGAGAATTGAAGCTCGGTTTTGTCCTTACCGATATTGATGGCCTGGTTATCCAGTCACTGAGCGGAGCGGAGCGGGTACAGAAACTGGTGGCGAACATGAAGGGGTTCTCGCATGTTGATGAAGCCGGGGAGGTATTCGCTGATATCAACCTTGAGCTGGAGCAGACCTTGAATGTCCTTCATCATGAAATTCGGCAGGATATTGCCATTGAACTAAACTTTGCAACACTACCAAAGGCCCGCCTGAATCCGGCACTGCTTTCCCAGGCGTTTTTCCAGATACTCCATAATGCAATTCATTTGAAGACACAGGAATTGAAGATCTCGGTTACAACCTGTCAGCTGGATAATGATCTTGTCATAAAGATTGCCGATAACGGGCCTGGAATTCCTTTCGATATTCGAGACAGGATATTTGAACCATTCTTTACCACGAAGGATGTGGGGCAGGGGACAGGGATGGGTTTGACTCTGGCTCAACAGTCGATACAAGCTTTAGGAGGCACCATTGCCGTTACTTCTCCACCTGAGGGTGGAACCGCTTTTATTGTTTCAATACCTGTGGGAGGACAAAATTTGTGAGCAAATATGCCAATCTGTTCCGTGATATGGGTAGCGACGCCGCCGCTGCCCAAGGTAAAGGTGCTCTGGAAGTTGACACTCCTCCGCAAAACCAATTTACCCTTCTTTTTGTGGATGATGAAGAAAATGTGCTTTCCGCCCTTAAGCGTATTTTTATGGAGGAGAACTACACCATTTTATTAGCAACAACGGCTGCAAAAGCATTGGAGATAATGGATGGGCAACCGGTGCAGTTGGTCATAACCGACCATCGCATGCCGGTCATGACGGGTGCCGAAATGCTTAAACGCATCAAGGAGAGCTGGCCGGAGACGATCCGTATCATGCTGACCGGTTACGCCGATGTAAATTCCATCATGGGTGCGGTCAAGGACGGCGCGGTTTACAAATTCATCACAAAACCATGGAACGACGAAGATCTGCGTTTGACCGTTAGTCTGGCGTTGCAGCAATATGTTCTGATACAGGAAAACCGACATTTAAAAGAGGTGGCCAAATACCAGCAGGCGACTATTACAAGATATGCCGGACTATTTGATGAAAGCCGGGGGATGCTGGCTGATATTCTGATAAAGGAGGGCGCCGTATCCAAAGATGCGGTGGAATTGGCCCGCACTCTGCGTGAAGCAGGGGAATTTTTGGGTGATACCCTGGTCCGTCTGGGAAATATTACAGAAAATATCCTGATCCGCGTCCTGCAAAAAAACCTCGGTATTGACTTCATCGAACTGCGCGAAACAGACATCAACACTTCGGTTGCCAGCATCATTCCGCTGGATGTCTGCCAGCGACATCGCATCGTTCCTGTCCGTATGGAAGCGGGGCAGTTGATTCTGGCAATGGCTGACCCGTCAGATCTGATGCTGTGCGACAACATCACCCGTATTACCGGATTAAAGGTTGTGCCGTACATCGCTGTTTCGTCAGAGATTGGCGCCGCCCTGATAAGAGCGGCCGGATTGAAGGATTCTGAAGCCGGAATCGAAGACACGTTTGATGTTGAGCCGATGGATGAAATCGATATTGTTATCGAGGATGAAGAAAAAGAAACAAGCGTCGAAGAACTTATCGGCTCCTCCAAGGTGCCGCCGATCATCAGGGTTGTTAACTCCATCATCTCCGAGGGTATCCGGTACCGCGCAAGCGACATTCATATCGAGCCTAAAACCAAGTATACCGTTATCCGTTTTCGTATCGACGGGATGCTCCACAGCAAGATCAGGATCCCGGCTGACCTTCATCCGGCTGTAATATCCCGCCTTAAAATTCTGTCCAAAATGGATATTTCAGAGCGGCGCAGGTCTCAGGATGGTCGCATCACCGTAAAGTCCGGGACGCGTATCGTGGATATGCGCGTTTCATCACTGCCGACAATGAACGGCGAAAAAATAGTCATGCGTATTCTGGATAAAAGCGCTGCCATAAAAAGCCTGGATGAGCTCGGAGTGCTTCCTGATGATCTAAAAAAAATCACTGTAATCAGTAAAAAACCGCAGGGGGTCGTTATTGCTACAGGCCCGACCGGCAGCGGCAAAACCACCATGCTCTATTCGCTCCTCTCTTCGATGATGAATTCATCGCGGAATTTTGAGACCATTGAAGAGCCTGTCGAATATTTTCTCGAAGAGGCGAATCAGGTCTCAATCCACGAAAAGATCGGCCTGACATTCGCCCAGGTGCTCCGTTCTACCCTGCGTCAGGATCCGGATGTCATTCTGGTGGGTGAGATGCGCGACCAGGATACTGCCGATGTCGCGTTTAAGGCGGCGCTGACCGGGCATATGGTGCTCTCTACCCTGCACACCAACTCGGCAATAGGCTCCATAACCCGTCTGATTGATATGGGGATAAAACCGTATATCATTGCCTCGGCGCTGGAAGGAATCGTAGCCGAGCGGTTGGTGCGCATGGTCTGCAAGAACTGCGCAACTCTGGTCCCTCCCGACAGGGATATGCTGGAATTGCTGCGGGTGCCTGCCGGTTTCTTTACCGGCGGTGTATATGTCGGCAGCGGTTGTGACGCTTGCAATAAAAGCGGCTATCACGGGAGAATCGGTGTTTACGAAGTGTTTATAATGAATGAAGACTTCCGGCAGATTATCGGCAACGCCTACAAGGAGTCCGAGGTTCTGGACCTGGCTCGTTCAAGCGGTATGCGTACCCTGCTTGAAGATGCGCTGGAGAAGGTGCGTCTCGGCTGGACGACACTGGACGAAGTGCTGCGGGTAATCGGCCCGTGTGTCACCCTTGAAAGGCCCTGCCTGCAATGCGGACGTTCAATCGAGGCAAAATTTGTATTCTGCCCGTACTGCGGTATGGTCAGGGAAAATCGCTGCGTACACTGCCATATGCCGATGGATGCCGATTGGCATCACTGTCCGTTCTGCGGTGAGATTAAATCCGAAGGGGGTGTTTCATGAAAAATACGATCCTGCTGGTGGATGACGAAGCCAATGTTCTGTCGGCATTGACCCGTGCTCTGATTGATGATCCGTATGACATACTGACGGCATCAAGCGGACTCAATGCGCTGGAAATCATCGAACGTAATGTCATTAAGGCAATCGTCACGGATGAGCGTATGGTCGGAATGCAAGGGTCGGAACTGCTGGCGGAGGTCAAGCTCCGGTCACCACATACCGTTCGTATACTGCTAACCGGTCATGCGACTCTTGAGGCGGCCATGCGGGCCGTTAACACCGGCGAAATTTATCGTTTTTTTACCAAACCCTGGGATGATACGCAGCTCCGTTTTGCC
>JBAVTM010000577.1:0-2724 GCA_049696195.1 Desulfuromonadaceae bacterium
GCAAATGCCGCGGGGGCTGCCATGGTCAGAATTGCTGCGAGAATCAATACCGGTTTCTTCATTGTCGTTTCTCCTTTTTTGTTTGTGTATTTTGCAGAGGAAGCAGCGCAAGCCGCTTCTACATCAGTGCGGTCAATGTTTCATCCCCGAATAGTGCAGCCTTCCCTTTTTCAGGTCCCGTTTCTTCATTAAGACAAAGATGACCGGCGTCATGATCAAAACATGAACAGCCGAGGAAATCATGCCGCCGATCATCGGCGCGGCAATCGGCTTCATCACATCCGCGCCGGTGCCGGTAGACCACATGATCGGGAGCAGACCCAGCAGGGCAACTGCCACGGTCATCAGTTTGGGGCGCAAGCGAAGCACCGCACCCTCGAAAGTGGCGTCATAGATATCCTGCTCAGTGCACGGCCCATTGATCAGTTTCTTATCCAGCGCCTCATGCAGGTAGATGACCATGACAACCCCGGTTTCCACCGCGATGCCGTATAAGGCAATGAAGCCGACCCAGACGGCAACCGAGAGGTTATAGCCCAAGCCATATACCAGGTAGACCCCTCCCACCAGGGCAAAAGGGACAGAGAGCATGACCATGCTCGCCTCCAGGGCCGAGTGGAAGGTAAAGTAGAGCAGGATGAAAATTATCAGGATGCCGATTGGTACCAGCATCTGCAGGCGTGCCTTGGCGCGAATCTGATTTTCCCACTGTCCGGACCAGGCCACGTAATAACCGGGGGGAAGTTTGAGCTCTTTCTCCAGGATCTGTTTGGCCTCGGTGACAAAACCTCCCATGTCGCGACCACGCACGTTGAGGAACACCAGTGAGCGCAACAGACCACCCTCACTGTTGATCTCCGGCGCGCCGGTGGAGATATTCAGCTTCGTTACCAGCGAGAGCGGCACCTGTGCGCCCTCCATTCCAGCCACCAAAATACGGCGGATGGCCGGAATATTGTCGCGGTAATCCCTCATATAGCGTAGGCGGATCGGGAAGCGGTTACGTCCTTCAACCGTAGTGGAAAGCATCTCACCCCCCAGGGCGGTCTCAATGACATCCTGGATGTCGCCAACATTTACACCATAGCGGGCGGCCGCCTCCCGGTCTATGTCGATGTCGATGTAGTTGCCGCCGGTTACCCGCTCGGCCACCACGTCGGCCGCGCCGTTGATCGGCTTCAATATCGCCTCGGTCTGAATCGCCAGATCTTTGAGTACATTCAGATCATTGCCGAATATCTTGACCCCCAGGTCTGTTCTGACCCCGGTTGAGAGCATGTTGATGCGGTTGATGATCGGCTGGGTCCAGCCGTTGCGCACGCCGATCTGCTGGAGCCTGGAGTCGAGTTCGGCCACGATATCGGCCTTCTTGATCCCCGGACGCCATTTGTCCTTCGGTTTCAGGATGATGATGCTTTCGAACATGGAAACCGGCGCCGGGTCGGTGGAGGTTTCGGCGCGGCCTACCTTGCCGAGAACATGCTCAACTTCTGGTACGCTCTTGATGATCGTGTCCTGCACCTGGATAATCCGTTTGGCCTCCGTTATCGAGACGTTCGGAAGCGTGACCGGCATATAGAGCAGCGACCCCTCATCCAGAGGGGGCATGAATTCGGAACCGAGACTCATGAACATGGGTATGGCAACCGCCAGGGCCACGAGGTTGAGGGCGATAGTGGTCTTTTTCCAGACCAGCACCCAGCGGATAACCGGTGAATAGAGCCGGATGAAGAAGGTCGAGACCGGGTTGGAGCTCTCGGGCGGCATCTTGCCCCGCATGAAGTAGTACATCAGCACCGGCACCAGGGTAATGGCAATCAGGGCCGAGCCCATCATGGAGAAGGTCTTGGTGAAGGCCAGCGGGTGGAACAGCTTGCCTTCCTGTCCCTCCAGCAGAAAGACCGGTACAAAGGAGAGCACGATGATTGCCAGGGAGAAGAAGATCGCCCGGCCGACCTGCTTGGCTGAAGTAATTATGACCTCCAGACGTTTTTCCGCTCTATCTTCGGGCGGCATCTCGGAGAGGTGGCGGTAGCAGTTCTCCACCATGATCACCCCGGCGTCCACCAGAACGCCGATGGCGATGGCGATACCACCCAGGGACATGATATTGGAGCTGACCCCCATCAGCTTCATGGTGATGAAGGCGATCAGGACCGAGATCGGCAAAGTCAGCACAATCACCAGGGCACTCTGGAAGTGCAGCAGGAAGATCAGGATGACCAGCGAGACGACAACCGATTCCTCCAGCAGGTTATGTTTCAGGGTATCGATGGCCCGTTCGATCAGATCAGAGCGATCGTAGGAGACCATAATCTTCATACCTGGCGGCAGACCTTTTTCCAACTCCTTGATCTTGACCTTGACCCGGTCGATGACATCCTTGGCATTTTCGCCGTAACGCATCACGACGATACCGCCAACCGCCTCACCTTCGCCGTTCATCTCCAGCAGACCGCGCCGAATGGCGCCGCCGGTCTGAACAGTGCCCAGATTTTTGACGTAGATGGGGGTACCGCGCATATCGGCGCCGACGACGATGTTCTCCAGGTCGGCAGTGGATTTTACATAGCCGCGACCGCGGATCAGGTATTCGGCATCGGCCTGTTCGATCAGCCTGCCGCCCACATCCTTGTTGGCCGCCTTGACCGCATCCATGACCTTGGCGACCTTGATGTTGTAGGCAAACAGTTTGTTCGGGTCGAGTTCGATCTGGTATTCGCG
>JBAVTM010000578.1:0-1791 GCA_049696195.1 Desulfuromonadaceae bacterium
ACTTCGGCGACGACGGTGTCGCCATCCTTACTCACAATTTTCATCGGAACGCCAAGACACATATCAGACCTTTCTCCTTCCTGCGATTGCAGCCTGTCCCAGGGCGATGCCGCCGTCGTTCGGCGGCACCAGGCGATGGGTGAAAACGGCCAGCCCCTTAGAGGAAAGGGCAGTATATATCATTTCACTCAAAAGGCGATTCTGAAAAACACCCCCCGAGAGAATAACGCGGTCAAGGGAGGTCGCCTTTGAAATACGGAGGCAGGCGGCCGCTGCGGCAGAGGCGACGGTCCGGTGAAAACGGTGCGCGATGGCTGCAGCGTCAATGCCGGCGGCGATATCGGCCAGGATCGCCAGTATCATCGGGGAAAAATCCAGCTGGAGAGGCGCATCTTCAGGGGATACGATCGAGCAGGGGTAATCTCCTCCCTCCTGGACTTCCGCACTCTCCGCCAGCGCCTCCAGTTCGATTGCTCCCTGGCCGTCGTACGACACGGTATGTCGCAGGCCCAGCAACGCCGCCACCGCATCAAACAGCCGTCCGCAGCTGGAGGTCAGGGGTGAGTTGATGCCGCGTTCCAGCATCCGGGCAAAGAGCGCCATCTCCTTCTCCGGAAGGAATCGGGCAACCGGATGATCGACTTTAAAAGCGTCTCCCCCCAGAGCCTGATACAGGCAGGCCATCGCCATGCGCCATGGTTCGCGTACCGCGGCATCACCCCCCGGCAGCAGCACCGGCCGGAAGTGCCCTGCGCGCCGGCAGCCATGGTACCCGCCGGTCAGAAACTCCCCCCCCCAGACCGTGCCGTCAGGGCCATAGCCGGTGCCGTCGAAAATGATCCCGATGACGTCGCCGTCCAGGCCGTTTTCCGCCATGCAGGAGGCGAGGTGGGCATGATGGTGCTGCACTCGTGTCAGCGGGATTCCCGTATCCCCGGCAAAACGGGACGAAAGGTAATCGGGGTGCAGGTCGCAGGCGACCAGGCCGGGCGTGATTGCCAGTAAAGCGGACAGATGCGCGACCGTATGGCCGAACGAGTCGAAGGTGCTCTGGTTCTGGAGATCGCCGATATGCTGGCTGAGGACGGCGCGGGTGCCTGCGGCAAGGCAGACGGCGCTCTTCAGTTCGGCGCCCGCCGCCAGCAGCGGCTCTACCGTGAAGGGGAGCGTGACGGCACGCGGGGCATACCCCCTGGCGCGGCGATAAAAAAGCGGTCTCCCCTGAAACACCCGCATCACCGAGTCATCGCTGCGAACATGAATCGGCCGGTCATGGAGCAGGAAATAGTCGGCGATTCCGGCCAGGCGCTGCAGGGCCTCATCGTCTTCAAAGGCCACCGGCTCGTCGGAGATGTTGCCGCTGGTCATGACGAGGGAGGTGAAAGAAGGGTTGCCGTGTTCCCTCTCCCTATCCCTCTCCCAAAGGGCGAGGGGATTCTGTAACCCTCTCCCTCCGGGAGAGGGTGGCCAAAGGCCGGGTGAGGGAGCCGGGTGAGGGGCAAACAGCAGATGATGCAGCGGCGCATACGGCAGCATCAGGCCGAGCCAGCCGTTACGGGGCGCAATCAGAGGCGAAAGCGACGTATCCGGTCGTTTCCTGACGATAATGATCGGGGCTTCAGGAGAGATCAGCAGCCGTTCTTCCATGTCGCTGGTCAACGCCAGACTGCGGGCAGTTTCGAGAGTTGCCGCCATGACGGCGAACGGCTTTTCATCACGTTTTTTCCGCTCCCGCAACCGCCGTACCGCATCGTTGTTGCAGGCATCCACCGCCAGATGATAGCCGCCGAT
>JBAVTM010000579.1:0-5943 GCA_049696195.1 Desulfuromonadaceae bacterium
GTCATATATGGCAGTTACACCAAACATGACGGGATATTTTGACTTCCTTCGCTTCATCCCCACATTTTCTCTCATTTATTACACGTACTATCAAGCGGTTACACTCATTAAATACGCAGTTCTTCTCTGGCACTCTAGTTGCTTCAGAGACCAGTGGCATCTTGTATGACGATCAACTGCCCGATGTGAGATCGTGTCGCCGGAGGGCGGATATGGTTCGCCTGGCACTTTTGCGCGGCGTCCGTGAAACACAACTGTCACAGGGTGGCATTGTCAACCAGCATCCTAAAAGCGCCAGAGGCATTAAGCCGGAGGAAATTTTATCCATGAGGATTGTTATGACCAGATACCTGATTGTCTGCCTGATGACCGCGGTACTTGGTTTACCCGCCGCCACTGCTGCGGCCGGGAACGGACCTGACATCCTGGCGACTGACATTCTGACGGCAGTTGTTCCCCTGACCGGCCTGGCCGTCGCCTATTTCACGGACGATACCGAGGGCCAGAAACAGTGGCTGCGCAACACCGGAGTGAACCAGGTCCTCATTACGGCCCTGCGGGTCGGATTCAACGAAACCAGCCTGGGTGAACGCCCCAACGGCCATCCCTATGGTTTTCCGTCCGGTCACGTGGCCTTTATGTCGTCCGGCGCGACCTTCCTGGGTCAGCGCTACGGTTGGAAGTGGGGCGTCCCCGCGTATATGGCGACCGCATACGTCGCGTATGTCAGAGTTGACGAAGACAAGCATCGCTGGAGAGATGTGATTTCCGCCGGAGCATTGGCCTATGGCGTGGCCTTGCTCACGGTCACTCCGGAAAATGCGACCTACCTGGCACCGGTTATCGGACCCGATTTTCTAGGCCTGCGCTGGCAGCGCTCCTTCTGACGGTCCGACCCGTCAGAAAGTATACTGTCGTACCGTAGGAAAGGACATTTCATGTATCCGTTTTCACTATGTTCCTGCCGGTCGATTCACGCGGCATTGTTCGCCCTGCTGACAGTCCTCACCCTGTCGTCGTGCGTTGGATCCCGTCCTCCTGACACTCCAGGCATTGTCCCCTTCACCAGCGACGGCTGTAGTCTCTTTCCTGACGGCACGTTCACGGACCGGAACAAATGGTGCGACTGCTGCCAGACCCATGACCTCGCCTACTGGCAGGGTGGGAGTGCCGACGAACGCGCCCGGGCTGACGCGGCACTGCGCGACTGCGTGCTGATGCGAACCGGCGACAAAGACCTGGCGGAAACCATGTATCTCGGCGTGCAAGTTGTCGGGTCCCCGGCTTTTCCCACCTGGTACCGGTGGGGCTACGGCTGGCCCTACGGCCGCGGCTATCAGCCGCTCTCCAGCGTGGAAAAACTACTGGTTCAGAAACGGCTCGCTGCTTATGCGAAACGACATCCGGCGGGTTATTGTGCTGAAAAGAGCAGGAAACCATAACGATGTCATTTTCAAAGCTGGTGCAAAATACATTGAACAAAATGGCTATTTTAGGTGGCTTATGCCTTCGTTGGAATTGTAAAAAGAAAAAAGGGGTAGGAGGCACCATGCTTTCAAAAGCCATTATTCCATTTGTATGTTATTCACTGTTTTTTGCCGTTTCAGCGTATGCAAACCCGGATCGAGTGGCCATACAAGGCGAACCGGAAATAACCGCTCTTGACAATACGGCGTCGCCCCCGAGTGCCGCGGAAACTGCTTCCACCGTCGAATTGCAGTCCCGGCCGCCTGCGGCATCGGATGCAGTCGGCACCGGGTACAACTGGCGGCGTGACAAGTATGCTGAAAACATTGTTGACAACAATGTCATTTTATCCGAGCATCCGGCAAATCCACCAAAACCTGCTGCCATTGCTCCGGAGAATGTTGTTCCCTGGGAGCATATGCCCCAGAAAAGCTATCTCGTCCCCGCTCTCGAAATTACGGGCTTTCTCGGCCTGCTCAGCGTCTACGACCGGTATACCTACCCCAACCAGATGCAGGACGGCAAAAAAGTGTACAGTTCGAACTTCTCCAGCACTTGGGATCATCTGAGGAAACAGAACTGGGTCTTCGACCAGGACCCTTTTAACATCAATCAATTTGCACACCCGTATCAGGGAGCGACCATGTACGGATTGGCGCGCTCCTCCGGCCTCGGCTTCTGGGAGTCGCTCGCCTACAGCAATGCAGGGAGTTTCATGTGGAAGATGGCCGGTGAGACCGATCCCCCCTCCATCAATGACCAGATCACGACAGGCAACGCGGGGAGCCTTCTCGGCGAGGCGCTGTTCAGGATGGCGGAACTGGTGCTCAACGATGGCGGTTCCAAGCCTAATTTCTGGCACGAAGCCGGCGCGGCGGTAATATCGCCACCCACCGCTTTCAACCGAACCGCATTCGGTGACCGGTACAAGACCATTTACCCGAGTCTCAACCCGGCCACCTTCTGGAATGTTCAACTCGGCTCCAGCCTTAACTCCAGTACAGAAACGGCTGCAACCATGAACTTTGCCATGGCCTACGGTTTGCCCGGGAAACCCGGATATACCTACACGCGCCCATTGGACTACTTCGACTTTGAGATAAGCAGCCAGGCTAAATCGAGCAACCCCGTTAACAACGTCATGCTGCGCGGCCTGCTGTACGGAAGGGATTATCATGCCGGCAATGACTACCGCGGGATCTGGGGCCTCTACGGAAGCTACGACTACCTGTCGCCTGCCGTTTTCCGCGTTTCTACCACGGCCCTCTCTCTCGGCACGACCGCTCAATGGTGGATGGGACCGGGGATTGCGCTGCAGGGCTCTCTCCTTGGTGGTGTCGGTTTCGGCGCCGCCGGGACGACCCCGACCGCAGAAGGGGATCGGGACTACCACTACGGCGTTGCTCCGCAGGGGCTCCTCGCCCTTCGTCTGCTTTTTGGCAACAGATCCGCACTCGAATTGGACGCGCGAGGCTACTATGTCACCGGCTCGGGCCAATTCAACAGCCTCAGTACCAGCAGCAATCCTGTAGATAGCGCAGGGGGGTCAGAGAAGATTTTCCGCATCAAGACGGGATTCAACATCAGGGTATACGGTCGCCACGGTCTCGGGCTTCAATACGTGGAGTCGATCCGTGATTCGCAATATGGCGGCCAGCCCAGCAGACATCAACGTGACGGGACTGTAAGCCTTGTCTATACGTTCGTGGGCAGCTCGCATTTTGGCGCGGTGGAGTGGCGCGATAACGGTAATAGGTAATTGCGGTTGATTGGATTGCCGGCTTTCCCTGAACGAGCCACCCTATCTGACGGGAAGAGGCGGGAGAGAAGATTGTTTCCCAGTTCTCAATTTCATCACCTCTGGGACACCAATTTCATAAAGGCCACTTTTCTCATGAAAAGCGGCCTTTAAATTTATTTTCCCGGCATGGCGTGTGGGAGGATTTCCTTGTCGTATCGTATCTATTCTTTTGTTGTCCCCTTCAAGCGGAATAAGCCGCCACACATGCCCGCATTCACATTCCTTTATCGGGCTTTCTTTTGACGTAAATCCCCGAGCTTCGTAGACATCAATCTTCCTGTTTTGGCAATTCGGACATTTCATATGTACACTCTTGACTATTTCTGTTTATCCCATAGAAAAGCTTTTCAAACGGAATGTCAATTGGCTTTCAACATGGGCTCATTGGAGGCGCCCAGCCTTGACCAATGTCCCCCTGTGGATTCAATAAAGGGCGCAAAACGTTGCGCCCTCTTATTGTTACTGAACTGATCGCATGCCGGGATGTCGCGGTCTACAGAACCCTCCGCCCCTGAATGACACGTACCAGCACCACAATGATAGCGATTACGAGCAGAATATGGATCAGACCGCCCATTGTATATGCCGTTACCATCCCTAACAACCACAGCACTATCAGGATCACACAGATTGTCCATAACATGATTTTCTTCCCCCTTTTATTGGCTGCTGTCAGTTATAACAGCTAACTGTTATATCGCAAATGGCATGCCAAGAACCGAGTAGGGATCAGTACGTCGGATACATCTTTAATAACAGGTCATTAGGTTGACCGGGAAGAATATTTGAAAAGTATGAAATGATTCGCCTGGCCTCAGTATTTGGTGGAACCTCAGCATGTTGAGGTTGTTGGGCAGCCTGGCCGGGTTATTTATTCTCCGGCCTTGACGGGAGTTTCCATTCAGGCTCCCGATTCTGAACAGGAACTACCTGATACATACCCGTCTGATCTCGTGAATATCCGTCAGCCCCTGCAATACTTTCAGGATTCCATCCTGCTTCAGGGTCGTCATTCCTTCCGCTATGGCCATGTTGCGAATGAGGCCGGTTTCGGCCTTCTTTTTGATCAGACTCTTGATGCCGTCACTGCACTCCAGAAGTTCGTGGATACCGATGCGCCCCCGGTAGCCGGTGTTATGGCAGTAGTCGCAACCGACCGGCCTGGTCAGGGTGATGCTTTCCCGGCTGATTCCGGTCGCGGCAAAGGCCTCGACACCATACTCCTCGATCAGTTCATCGATCTCTTCCCCATTTGGATGGTACTTCTCCAGGCAATGGTCACAGAGGCTGGCGGCAAGACGCTGCGCCAGGATGCACAGGAGCGAATCGGAGAAGCTGTAGGGGTCGAGTCCCATCTCCAGCAGACGGGTCACCGTCTCCGGAGCGGAATTGGTATGCAGGGTCGAGAAAACCAGATGTCCGGTCAGAGACGCTTCGACGGCGATCGACGCCGTTTCGCTGTCACGCATCTCGCCGACCATGATGACATCAGGGTCAAGGCGCAGGAAGGAGCGGAGGGCGACGGCAAAGGTCAAACCGATTTTGGGGTTGATCTGCACCTGGCGCAACCCTTCCTGGGTGATCTCCACCGGGTCTTCAGCGGTCCAGATTTTGAGCTTCGGCTTGTTGACCATGGCAATCGCCGAATGGAGCGTGGTCGTCTTACCGGAACCGGTCGGTCCCACGACCAGCACCAGGCCGTAAGGTTTCTGAATCGCCGTTTCGAAGGCTGCCCGATTCCGCTGGGTCAGCCCCAACTGATCGAAGTGCATCGCTTCGCCGACGTTCAACACCCGGATGACCACATCCTCCAGATGCCCAACGGTCGGCATCGTCGCCACCCGCAGCTCCACGTCGGCGGGGCCAAACTTCTTGAAGTCAATCTTCCCGTCCTGAGGCTTGCGCCGTTCCGAGATGTCGAGTTCCGCCATGATCTTCAGGCGGGAAGGGATGGCGTACTTGTATTTGCTCGGGAGCTTCTGGTACACCGAACACTTGCCGTCGACCCGCATTCGGACGATGATCTCTTTCTTGCCGGGATAAGGCTCTATATGTATATCGGAGGCCTTGAGCTGGCAGCCGTCGTAAATGATCTTGTTCACCAGCTTGACCAGAAGGCTGTCCCTCTCCGTCACAAGCTGCGCATCCTGATCAATATCGGGCTCCTCGGTCTCATCCTCGATCATCGTCATGATGCTCTCGGGAACTTCGAGACCTTTTTCCTCGACATTGCCGCTGCCGGGAAGAATGGAGTATCGTTTCTGGGCCGCAACGATCTCGCTTTCCGGGGCGATAACTGTCACCACATTCAGTTTGATCAGTTCCTCCATCCGTTGTTGCTCCTTGTGCGGCAGCGGACGGTTCATGGCGATGGTGATGGCACGGCCATCGATGGCGACCGGCACCATCTTGTGCGGGGCGGGACTGTACGCCATGATGGCATTGGCGAGCCCCGTCTTGACATTGCTCGCACGGTTGTCGAGGTGGATGAAGGGTCGATCGACATAGGTGGCTATTGCCCTGGCGAGGGTCTCCTCGGTGACAAAGTCCAGGTTGAGCAGGACCCGGTCCAAGGGGAGCAATTCGTTCCCGCTCATCTCCATGGCGACTTTGAGGTCCTCCTTGGAGAGGTAGTTGTGCGCAAGAAGAACCTTGGCGAACGACCGCCTCTTCTC
>JBAVTM010000580.1:0-2271 GCA_049696195.1 Desulfuromonadaceae bacterium
ATCCGGAAGAGATGCTGCTGGAAGGATGATAAAATCAGGGCAGAGCCTCAAGATTACAGGGGTAGGAAGATTCAAATCCGGTTTTCCCGCCCTTTGCTGTTCGACCCTACTTTTTTAGGAGGTTTCAAAGATGTCCGAACAGATATATGACCTTATCATTATCGGTGCCGGGCCGGGTGGCTATGTAGCTGCTATCCGTGCATCACAGCTGGGAATGAAGGTCGTTGTAGTTGAAAAACGCGCCGCGCTGGGGGGCGTCTGCCTGAATGAAGGGTGTATCCCCAGCAAGGCGCTGCTTGACTCCAGTGAGCTCTTTGCCCTGGCACGGGACAGATTCTCCCTCCATGGCATAGCTGTCGATCCTCCGCAGCTGGATCTTGATGCCATGCTGCTGCGGAAGGATGATGTGGTCAAGAAACTGACCGACGGTATCACCTATCTGTTCAAGAAAAACAAAATAGAGCGGCTCCACGGATCCGCCGTTCTCAGGGGTGTCAATGCCGCCGGTCAGCATCAGGTGGAGGTGGCGCTGACGGTCCCTTCACCCGGATCAAATGGTCAGCAGAGCCTTCTGGACCCAGGCCCCCAAGCGGCCGTTGTTCTGGTTGCTCCAAAGGTTATTCTTGCGACCGGCAGCGAGGCGTCCGGTCTGCCGGGCATCCCCTTTGACGGCCAGGTTGTCGTTTCTGCGCGCGAAGCGCTCTCCTTTGATCACGTGCCGGAGCATCTGATCGTGGCGGGTGGCGGCTTTATCGGACTTGAGCTCGGTTCGGTCTGGCGGCGGCTGGGAGCCCGGGTGACAGTGATGGAAATGCTGCCGCAGATTCTGCCGAATATGGATCGCCAGGCGGCCGATACGCTCTACCGCGCTCTGCGCAAGCAGGGAATCCAGTTCAGGATGGGCACCCGCATTACCGGAGTACGCCGGATCGGTTCCAAGGCGATTGTCCAGTTCAATTCCGGTAGCGGCAGCGAAGAGGTCGATTGTGACAAAGTACTGGTCGCGGTCGGACGACGGCCGTTGACGGCTGGTCTTGGCCTGGAGGAGATTGCTGTCGCGCTGGATGAATCGGGGAGAGTGGTTGTAGATGATTCGTATCAATCGTCGGTGCCGGGGATTTATGCTGTCGGTGATCTGGTGACCGGTCCGATGCTTGCCCACAAGGCATCCGAAGAAGGGGTCGCCTGTGTCGAACGGATAGCGGGCATGGCATCAAAAGTTGAATACGAGTTCATACCCGGAGTGGTTTATACCTGGCCTGAAGCCTCTAGTGTCGGTGCGACTGAAGAGCAGCTCAAAGCTGCCGGCATCCCCTATCGGAGCGGCCGCTTCAATTTTGCCGCTCTCGGCCGGGCCCGCTGCATGGATGAAACGGAAGGTTTTGTCAAGATCCTTGCCCATCTGGAAAGCGACCGGGTCCTGGGCGTCCACATCGTTGGTCCGCGCGCATCAGACCTGATTTCCGAGGCTGCCACGGTGATGGGCTTTGGCGGAACGGCCCGGGACATCGCCCTGATCTGTCACGCCCATCCGACTCTCCCTGAGGCTATCAGGGAGGCGGCGCTGGATGTTCACAAAGAATCTATTCACACCTGACCGGATGCGAAAGGAGCTACGTCATGCCAAAAAATCTGACCACCAAGATACTGGAAGCCCATCTCGTCAACGGGGCGCTCGTCCCGGGGAGTGAAATTTCTATTCGTATTGACCATACCCTGCTGCAGGATGCCACCGGCACGATGGCGATGCTGGAGTTTATCGCCATGGGGCTTCCGCGGGTGAAGGTCGGCCTGGCCGCGCAGTATATAGATCACAACCTGCTTCAGACCGATTACAAAAACGCCGACGACCATGCCTTCCTGACCAGCGCAGCCATGAAGTTCGGTGTCTATCTCTCCAAGCCGGGCAACGGCGTTTCCCATCAGGTGCATCTGGAGCGCTTCGGGGTTCCCGGCTTCACGCTCCTGGGTGCTGACTCCCATTCTCCGACAGCGGCCGGAATATCTGTTCTGGCAATTGGTGCCGGCGGTCTGGATGTAGCGTTGGCAATGGCCGGGCATCCCTTCAATCTCCCCTGCCCGAGAGTCATGGGTGTCAGGTTGACCGGCAGGCTCCCTGACTGGGTTTCAGGCAAGGATGTTATTCTTGAAATGCTGCGTCGCCATACAGTAAGCGGGGGTGTAGGCAAGATAATCGAATATTATGGTCCCGGTGTGGCAACTCTTTCGGCGACCGATCGTGCCACCATCGGCAACATGGGAGCCGAACTG
>JBAVTM010000581.1:0-1843 GCA_049696195.1 Desulfuromonadaceae bacterium
GCCCCTGACATGAGACATTCTAGGTGAAATCAAAGAATGCTCGGATGTGAATCACAAACCGATCTTTCTACAGAATATCGTAAAATTAAACAGAGAAGGCTGCACCATCGGGCGCAGCCTTCTCAATATCCATAAGCCAAAATTAAGCTAACTTGCGTCAATCCTACCTTAAAGCCCTTTCAAATCCTTGCCGGCCGTAAATTTACCGCTTTTAGATGCTGCGATCTGAATCTCGGCACCAGTCTGCGGATTGCGCCCTTTACGGGCAGCGCGTTCTGAAACACCGAAAGTACCGAATCCGGGGAAAGTGATCTTGTCACCGGCCTTCAGCAACTTGGTAGTAACCGTAATAAATGCCTCTACTGTCTCTGCTGCCACGGTTTTTGGTACGTCAAGCTCCGCTGCCACTGCCGCAATAAACTCTGCCTTTGTCATGTTCTCTCCTTTTTTTTGAGGGATGATACCCCCCGAATAATAACGTTTTTCAGGTTTCAAACAAAAGGGCCACGGCATCTCTGCCATAACCCTTTAATTTTTTGTGGCGGAGAGGTAGGGATTCGAACCCTAGGTACGTTGCCGTACACCTGATTTCGAGTCAGGCACCATCGACCACTCGGACACCTCTCCGTGGAAACAACGTGTATAACCTATTTCGTTCACCATTTCAAGACCGGTTTTTCATATCCGCCGGCCAGGAGCGATGTCGATGTCACCGGAGGTTTTTTTGCGGGAACGAAGCGCCGCCGATTCCGCGGTGGATTCCCACCTGACCGCCGTCAGTCTGCCCTCTGGAATAGGCATCACTGTTGATGTAGCTCCTGCGGCTGTGCAGTGTCCTCAGATTGCCGAGCTCATTCATCGTCTGTCTGATCAGCCCCTCTTTAACCGGGACCAGCGCGCCGGTGGTGACCGGCGTCTGGACCTTCTGCTCCCTCAGGCGGGCCGTGATCGTGGTTACCGCCCCCAGATAGTAGGACTGGCGCATCAGCTCGCGGTGGCGGCTGGAGGTCGTGCCCCCGACATGCTGCCTCATGTAGGTGCTGCAGAGTTTTCTGACGGTCCGGTCCAGATAGGTGAAGGTATAGGCGGCGATCTGCACATCGGCCCCGACGCCGATAAAGGTCAACCTGCCGAAGGCGGGGTGGTGGACCGCCTGGCAGTCGAACGCACTGCTGACGCCTGCGCTCAGATGGCGCAGCCATTTCGGCAGGGTTTTCGATGCGGCGGTTTCCACCTTGTCTGCCTTGTCCGGCTGGCGGGACGCATCGATGTCGGCCATGACGAGGTTGTGCTCCGACAGCAGGCGCTGGGCATGCCCGGCAGCCAGTGCGGCCTCATGTTCATTGCTGGAGTTGGCCAGGGCCAGCAGCTTCTTGATCTTCTCGATTATCGGTGAATTATCCACAAAGCCTCTAATCCTTTCAATGGCCTGATTTTTTCCCGGCCGTCGATGCCGGTTCTATTCAACGGTCTCCAAGCGGCTGATGTATGCAAGTATTATGTAGCCGGACGGAGAAAGCAAGGGGTTTGAGGGGGTGGTCTGGATGGGGGCGGGTTGCGGGGGGATTATGCTGAATTGAGAGAGGCTTGTTCTTGCCTGACAAAAAACGGGCAGGGGCGCGTCATTGATTGGCGCGCCCCTGCCCGCATGTATCATCAGAATGTCGGACTGCACGATGCGGTTACGGTTTCTTGTCCGCCTCCTTCGATTCAAGGACGAAGGTGTAGAGATTCATGCACTTCTGCAGCCGTTTCAGATAGACCTTCCTCGGAGTTTCCTCCAGCGTCTCGATAGCCGGCTTGAGCTTCTCCCCCCTCTGTAACAGCACCTTCAGCTCTTCTT
>JBAVTM010000582.1:0-2921 GCA_049696195.1 Desulfuromonadaceae bacterium
CTCCTTGTGTCGGTAAAATACCGGGTGCCAAGATGCATATCTCATCTCTTCGGCAACCCGGCTATCCTTTTAGATCAGGACCCGTAGCTTTGCGTCACCAGATTACTCTGGCTTTGCCCGTTCGGAGAACGTTTTTTCATTGATTAAATCGACGGTTTTTCTTCTATCAAATGCCCCAAAGAATAGCAACGTTTTTTTTGGCTGAGCAGAATATTTTTTGCTCTTTAAGTGTTTTTCGAGAAACTGTCTACTATTGACGTGACTCCCGCTTGATTGCTCCAATCCTGTCAATTGTCTCGCCAAGATTCCTGTTACGGCGTTTCAGGTGTTCAAATTCAGTTTGCCCCTACATGAAACAAGTTCCATGATGTTTTTCAAGATCCAATAGTATCTTTTTAGTTTCCAGACCGCCACGGTATCCTACCAGTTTCCCGTCTGCGCCAATGACCCTGTGACAAGGAATAAATATTGGGACAGGATTCCTGTTGTTCGCCAGCCCCACCGCACGAAAAGCCTTCGGGTTTCCGGCAGCGATGGCGATCTCCTTGTAGCTGGCAGTTTCCCCGTAGGGGATCGAGCAGAGAATCTTCCACACCGCGCTCATGAAAGCCGAGCCGCGAGGAGCAACCGGCAGGGAAAACGACCTCAGATCGCCGGCAAGATATCCCTCCAACTGTCGGAAGGCCTCCTTGATGACCTCTGTTTCACACTTTTCCACATTCTGCGGGACGTTGTCCGCTTCGAAATAAAGATTTGTTATGCAGCCATTCTCTTCGGCAATGCCGATACGCCCAATGGGCAGGTGGCGAAAATACACTTTCATCTGTTTGTACCTCCCAGATAATGATACCGCACCTGAGCAATACCGGAAAGTCTTATCTCTCGCAGAGTGTCACCGCAGACACTGGAACACCCCGGTGCACCAGAGACATGAACCGCACGGAACATTTCTGATATGGCAGTCCTGCTGGAATTCATCTGTCTGCACATAGTCGCACGGGGCCAAGCCGCAGCCGGCACAGGATGGATAGTCGTAGGCAAGCACATCCTTACGAAACGAAGTGAATTCCGGATTATTCCAGATGTGCAGCATATCCTGCCCGGCCAGATTGCCGAATATTTT
This sequence comes from Desulfuromonadaceae bacterium, assembly GCA_049696195.1. Taxonomy (GTDB): domain Bacteria; phylum Desulfobacterota; class Desulfuromonadia; order Geobacterales; family Pseudopelobacteraceae; genus JACRCG01. The sequence goes on from JBAVTM010000582.1 coordinate 1,124, forward strand.
GGGCTTAACCGTCTGGTTCCAGCCGCTCGCAAAGCACTCGTAGCGATGCCAGAGGAAGTAACAGGGAGAGATATCGCCGTTCCACGATACGAACGCGCTTCCTTCCTCAACAAAGCTGCATTTCCGTTGTTCCTTGAGAGCTAACTCAGGCAAACGCAACTCCAGTCCGGCCTTGGCGGCCACATCCTCTGCCGCGGCAAAAACTGCAGAAATTTCATCCACCCTTTGGTGTTCCAGCTGAAGAAGTTTTTTAATGTCGAGCATGATTCCCTGCTGCTCCGCATCGGATTTCATCGCTTCAACCATATCCACGACAGCCTGTTCTTCGGGTTCGCGTGCATATTTCCAACGCACTTCAGCATAACGCTGAATATCGACGCCAGCCAGAAGTGCCTTTCGGCGCCATACCGTATAGAGTGCCAGCGCCTGATCGGTAATGTTGCAAAAGACAGCTTCATGGGCGTGCAGTTCGTCGTAGGGAAGTACATGGGTGACTATCGCAAAGCTTGCCCCGCGACCGGCAGCCCACTCGAGAGTCGCCGGAAGTTCTCTGATATTGCTTCTCATAGCCACAAATTCGATGCCGATTTTTACGTCAGGGCGATTGCACAGCGTCCTGGCATTATTTAAGGCTGATAAAGCCATGTCTACTGAATCCACCTCTCCACCTTCACGCAGTTTTCTGAACTGTTCGGGAGCGATTGCATCAACGGAAATACAGACCTTGTCCAGCCCGGCATCAACCAGAGACACCGCACGAAGGTGTGTCATCAGTACACCGTTGGACTGGAAACCGATCCACCCCGATGGCGGCATCAGTTTTTTAGCCCGGCGGATGAACGACTCAAGGTGCGGATTCATAAGCGGTTCGCCTATACCGTTAAGAATGAGCGCTTCAATGTGCGGCAAAGCTGACTCAAGGCGTGAAAAAAGCTCGGGTGAAAAATCACCTTCGCAAACGTCACTGCCCCGGTTCTGCTTGACACACATAAAACAGTTGAGATTGCAGCGGGTCGTTGTTTCGACAAACAGCTTGGAGGGGAAATCACGCGCGGCAGCATGGGGCATGCTTGAACCGGCAATGCAATGTGCGGGATGGGTTTTTCTCACGGCGCGTTCACCCGTATGTATCCTATATCAGGTCTTATCATGTGCAAGGCCATTCTCATTACATCGGAATAGCGCTTAATGTCCAGATTCATCATTATTTCGTCGATGCGCTCTTTCTCGTCATCGGAAATACGCACGGTGATGACCGTTGACATGACTCCCCTGTCTGACTTCGCACTGCGTTTGGATGGTTTTTTCTTGTAATTCTTTCTGGCTGTAGCCATTTCAGAACTCCATCGGCATCGCCTTGATCTGCCTGGCGGTAAAGACCGGTCCATCCTTGCAGACATAGACATTACCGACGTTGCAGCGACCGCACTTGCCCAGCCCGCATTTCATGCGATTTTCCAGTGTAGTATAGACCTGTTCGTCGCTGAAGCCCAACTTCTCCAGCACCGGCAGGGTGAACTTGATCATGATCGGCGGTCCGCAGACCAGCGCAATGGTGTTCTCCGCCGCTGGCGCCGTCTCCTCCAGAATTGTCGGCACGAAGCCGACCCTGCCGTCCCATTCCGGACCGTTACCACCGGGATCGACGGTCTTGACCAGCCGCACGTCCCCCCTCCCCTGCCATTCCTTAAGCTCCCGTTTGTAGACCAGATCGGCCTCTGTTCTTGCTCCGTAGACGATGGTGATGTCGCCAAACTTGTCGCGCTGGTCAAGACAGTTCCAGATCAGAGTTCTCAAG
>JBAVTM010000583.1:0-2025 GCA_049696195.1 Desulfuromonadaceae bacterium
GTATCGGTCTGCTGGATGAGACCGAGCGACTGTCGAAGATACTGACGGCACAAGGCTTTGAACCGGTCAGCGTCTGCTGCAAGGCTGGCAGCATCGACAAGCTGGAGCTGGGGCTGGCCGAGTCGGACAAGGTCAGGCCGGGGACGTTCGAACCGGCCTGTAACCCGATCGCACAGGCTGAAATCTGCAACAGGATGGGGACCGACATGAACATCATCGTCGGCCTCTGCGTCGGCCACGACATGCTCTTCAACAAACACTCCAAGGCTCCGGTCACAACCCTGGTCGTCAAGGACCGTGTTACCGGCCACAACCCTATTGCCGTACTGTACGGCCAGAACTTCTATTACAAGAGGCTGCAGAAACAGATGGTGCTGACCGGGGACGAGTAGCGGCATTTTGTAAATAAAAATACACAGCACTTATGGGCTTATTTTGTAGCTTGTCTTTGCTCCCTGCATTCAGTGACAAACTTCCTTGCAATTTCCGTGTTGCTGCCGAAATGAAGATGGATATAGGACGCGAGGCAGTTGCGTATCCGGAATCCTTCCGCGGCCAGTATGATTCCCTGCCGTGACACCCGGTAACAGCGCTCCACCTCTTCCGGCATCGTGCCGATCTCCGAGTAGTGGAATTCATGCCCCCTGACCACGGTTCCTGCGGCGCCAATTGCGACATCTTCTGTCAGTTTAACCTCCCGGTAGCCAAGCGCCTTGCGGCGCGGCAGCATCAGGCAGCGTACCGGGAAAATCCCTGCAAACTCCGCAGCCGGTTGATCTTCTGAGGGGTAGAGCCCCTCCGTAAGATAGACAAAACCTCCGCACTCCGCGTACACCGGCTTATCCGCCGCCACCGCCGCTCGAATCGACGCTTTCATGCTGCTGTTTTCACACAGTTCCCTGGCGTACAGTTCGGGGTAGCCACCCGGCAGATAGATCCCGCAGGTATCGGCAGGCAGTTCGGCATCGCCGAGCGGTGAGAAAAACGCCAGTTCCGCCCCCGCTTCCCGCAGCAGGCGCAGATTGTCCTCGTACATGAAGCAGAATGCCTGGTCGCAGGCAACGGCGATTCTGACCCGTGCTTCGACTCCGCTTTTAGGCCCGCAGTTTGGGTCCGGCAACCGGTCATCGCTCAGCAACCGTGCAGCAGCCGCAGGCTGAGCGGCTTGTGCTGAGCGTAGTCGAAGTGAGTCGAAGTCCAGCCCGGCCAGCCGATCCAGATCAAGGCAGCGTTCCGCCATATCGGCCAGACCCCCGATGAACCCGTCGGAGAGCGGGTTGTCCTCCGCAGTAACGAGCCCCAGGTGGCGGGAGGGGATAACCAGGGACTCATCGCGGGGGATGCAGCCGAAACAGAAAACATCGGGACAATGGGTGGCAAGCGCCTCCTTCAGAAGCGCTGCATGATGTTCGCTCCCGACGCTGTTGAAGATGACTCCGGCCAGCCGGACCTGCGGATCAAAACCGGCAAAGCCCTTGACCAGCGCCGCGGCGCTGGCGGCCATGCCGCGGGCATTCACCACCAGCACGACAGGCGCCCCCGTTATGGCGGCGATCTGGGCGCTGCTTCCTTCCCGGCTGGATGCGCCCAATCCATCAAAAAGTCCCATGACCCCTTCGATTACGGCTATTGCAGGACCGGTCAGGCTTGTCAGGCTCGATAGAAACGTTTCACGTACAAACTGTTCACCGCACATCCAGCCGTCCAGGTTGATCGAAGGGCGCCCGGTCACCATCCGGTGATACCCCGGGTCGATAAAATCCGGTCCGCACTTGAAAGGCGCCACTGTCAGACCGCGCCGCACCAGCGCCGTCATGATCGCCAGGCTGACCGTGGTCTTGCCGCTCCCGCTCTGCGGGGCGGCTATCAGGAAACCGTTCATGTTGCTCACCTCAGTGACCTTCTGGCTCCGCCGTACTGGAAAAACGCAATCAGATGAAACTCTTCCTTGTCATACCCTTTGGGGAATCCCCCCACCGGTCCGATCGCCCGCAGGGTGCGCAGCACCTCTTCATCCAGTATCCG
>JBAVTM010000584.1:0-4527 GCA_049696195.1 Desulfuromonadaceae bacterium
GTCTGGCTCTGAATGTAATAGGTCCTCAGCTTTTCAAGGCTTTTTGCTTCTATCTGGCGGATGCGCTCGCGCGTGACGCCGAACTGCAGGCCGATGGTGTCCAGAGTCTGGGGGTCGTTGTCGTCAAGACCGAAGCGAAGTGCCAGGATTTTTTGCTCGTGTTCTGTGAGTTTGTCGAAATGCCGGGAGATCAGCTCAAATATGTTAATGTTTTCAAGCAGATCTGCCGGCGGAGTCATGGAACTGTCTTCAATGGTGTCAATCAGGGCAAAGTCGTTGCCGTCACTGATCGGGGCCTCTATTGAACAGGTACTGCGCAGTAGCGTCATGAGTCGTCGTACATGCTGGAGTTTCGCCTTCATGGAGTCGGCTATTTCCTGGGTGGTCGGCTCTCGATTCAGCTCTTGGGAGAGTTTGCGCGTCGCCCGGATCATGCGCCCGATGTCGTCCGACACATGAACAGGCAGGCGGATTGTGCGGGATTGATTGATGAGCGCCCGCTCGATCGATTGGCGGATCCACCAGGTCGCATAGGTTGAAAAACGACACTCCTTGGCCAGGTTAAAGCGCTCGACAGATTTAATCAACCCCAGATTGCCTTCTTCAATCAGGTCCAGAAACGGCAAGCCCCGATTTATATAGCGTTTGGCAATCTTGACAACCAGTCGCAGGTTTGATTCGATCATCTTGTTGCGGGCAGCTTCATCACCCTTTTCAATTTTACGGGCGAGTTCCTTCTCGGAGACGGCATTCAGTAGCGGGGTGCGCTGAATGTCACGCAGATATATTTTGATAGCGTCATCAAAACGCTCAAGTTCGACCGGCGGGATTTCCTCTTCGCTCTCTTCATCGACATATTCATCGTCAGCGATCAGAAGCGGTTCTTCAATGTCGCCAAGCGTCAGCGCCGAGAGTCCGACCAGAGGGGATTCGTCATTAAAAACCTGCTGTGGGAGAGTATCGTTACGCATATGTAGGTTTTCTCCTGATTCCGTCGTTTTCACGCATGCCACCCCTGTTTGCCGATCAACGGCACAAAACGGCACGGAATTGAGGGCTCTCGCTGCAGTTCGCCGTCCTCGTTTTTTACAATGGTAATCAGTTGTTGGTCTGTGTCGGCCCCAACCGGGATTACCAGGCGACCACCCCGTGCAAGTTGATCCGTCAGGATAACGGGAACTTCAGGAGCCCCGGCGGTCACGATGATTGCATCAAAGGGAGCTTCTTCCTCCCATCCGATAGAGCTTCCTCCTGTGTCATTAATGCGCAACTGGACATTGAACAGCTTGAGCGAATCCAGACATTTGCGGGCCCGCAATGCCAAAGGGCGGATGCGCTCGGCCGAATAGACCCTGTCGGCAAGAGTAGCAAGGAGGGCGGTTTGATAGCCGGAACCGGTACCAATCTCCAGTACCTTTTCCGTACCGGTCAGCGCCAGTTTTTCAGTCATCAAGGCAACGATGTACGGCTGTGAGATGGTCTGCTTTTCTCCGATCGGGAGGGCCTTGTCATTGTAGGCCTGCGCGGCGAAGGCTTCCTGGACGAAGATATCGCGGGGAATCTTCAGCATTGCATCGATGACCCGCCGGTCGCTTATACCGCGGGCCACGATCTGATCCTGCACCATCTTTTTTCTCATGATCTCAAAGTTCACAGAAATTCCCGCAGCTGATAAAGTGGATATATGCCGTTACGTTGTGTATTCCGCTGATGCAGAAGGAATATCATTCAGGAGACCAACCCCGGCAAACATGCTGCGGGCGTTAACGACGTGGTAGCCTGCAATAAAACGCAGAAATAGCTTCTAACATATTGAAACAAGCGTGACTATAGCAGGAGATAACCTGAATGTCTATATGTGTCAAAACGCCCACCCGGAAAGAATTGACAGCGATTTATGGTTTGTCAGGTCGAGATGAAGGGGGGTGATGGAAACGTGCCGGCGGTTGATGGCGTGGAAGTCCGTTCCCGGCTCGTCATTGAGATGCGGCTCTTCACTCCCGACCCAGAAATACTTCCGGCCGCGCGGATCGGTCTTGTCGACGATTTTTCCGATGAAGGAGCGTTTCCCCTGACGGGTGACCAGAGGATGCAGCATTTTGTCCCGAGGGCAGTCGGGGATGTTGACATTAAGGAAGGTGTCCGAGGGGAGACCGTTGGCGATTACCTGACGGGCCACCTGTACGGCAATCTGTGCGGCATCGGCAAAATGGCCGCTCGGCTCAAAGGTTGCAAGCGAGAAGGCGATCGCCGGAATGCCCATCAGATTGGCCTCCATGGCTGCCGCAACAGTTCCGGAATAGGTGACATCATCACCCAGGTTTGCCCCGTGGTTGATGCCGGAAACAACCAGGTCGGGTGTGATCGGCAGCATATTGTGGATACCCATGTTGACGCAATCGGTCGGTGTGCCGTCCACCGCATACCACCCCTTGCGCAGCTCGAAAATACGGAGCGGTGAGTGGAGGGTCAGAGAGTGGCCGACGGCACTCCGTTCACGGTCGGGGGCGACAACAATTACCGTGCCCAGTTCTGCCATCGCCTCGGCAAGGGCGCGGATGCCGGCGGCGTGGATGCCGTCATCGTTTGTAACCATGATGTTCATTGGTACAGATCCTCTTGTCCGGTGATGGAAACAAACCTTTTATCGCAGAAAAATAGCGCTAAATCAAGCAACTCACTCATATTGATTTTGTGTTTACAAAGCAGCGGTAAGTCGCTACATTCAAAAACCTTAAATCAGTAGTACAGCCATAGACTATCCAGCGGGAGGTGCAGGCATGAAGGCAGTTTTGATGGACGCTTTTGGTGGTGTGGAAGTTCTCAGGGTCGGTGAGGCCGAAAAACCGGAGCCTGCCGAGGGGCAGGTGCTTGTAAAGGTTATGGCGACATCAATTAATCGTCCCGATCTGGTGCAGCGGGAAGGGAAATATCCGCCGCCGGCGGGGGATTCTGTCATTCTCGGTCTGGAAGTCGCCGGGGTTATTGAAACGCTGGGCGCCGGTGTTACCGGCTGGCAGGTGGGCGAGCGGGTCATGACGCTTGTAGGCGGCGGCGGGTATGCCGAGTTTGCCGTTGCGTATGCCGGCCATTTGATGCGCATACCGGAGAGCATGAGCTTCGAGGAAGCTGCGTGTGTCTGCGAATCATATATTACCGCTTTTCTGAATGTTTTCATGATCGGTGAATTCAAGGATTCGCAAACGGCCATTCTGCATGGTGGCGGTGGGGGGGTTAATACTGCAGCTATTCAGCTATGCCGGGCGCTGACCCCCTCCAGCACGCTGATCGTGACCGCTTCTCCGGCAAAAATGAAACGGGTCAGGGAAATCGGCGCCGATTTTCTGATCAATTTCCATGAGACCCCGGATTTTACGGAGGTAGTAAAGGAATTTACGAACAAAAAAGGGGTTGACCTGATTCTGGACCATGTCGGGGCAAAATACCTGGCGCCCAACATGAATTCTCTTGGCTACAAGGGGCGGCTGGTCATTATCGGCGTTATCAGCGGCATCAAGGCCGAGCTGAATCTCGCCCTGATGATGGTGAAGCGCCAGCAGATCATCGGCAGCGTCCTCCGCTCGCGTCCTGTTGCTGAAAAGGCTGAAATAGTTGCAGAATTCACCCGCCGTGCCCTGCCGAAGTTTGCCGATCGCAGTATCGTCCCGATCATCGAAAAGGTCTTCAGTATTGATCAGGTGGCCGACGCGCATCGCATGATGGAGGAGGACAAGCATTTCGGAAAAATCGTGTTGAAAATCCAGTAAGCGCCGGTAGTTTTGCAACTGCACGCATTTGTATTTGAACTATGGTACTCATTCGTAGTATTTTTATCGGCACTCTTAAAACAATACCCATCAATATTCTGGAGGAAACAGATGTCAGATCAGAACCCGCAGGTTATGCTGGAAACGTCCATGGGCAGCATCAAAATCGAACTATTCAAGGAGAAAGCTCCGATCACCGTCAGAAACTTTCTGTCCTACGTCAAGGATGGTCATTATGACGGGCTTATATTCCACCGTGTTATCAAGGATTTCATGATTCAAGGCGGCGGAATGAATGAAAATATGGAGGTTAAAAAGCCGAAGTTCGCCATCAAAAACGAGGCGACCAACGGGCTGCTGAACAAGCGCGGCACCCTGGCGATGGCTCGCACGGCGGTGGTCGACTCGGCTACCTGCCAGTTTTTCATCAACACGGTTGATAACGCGTTTCTGGATCATAAGGGGAAGCATCAGGATCATTTCGGTTATTGTGTTTTCGGCCAGGTCCTGGAAGGAATGGATGTGGTTGACCAGATCCGTGCCGTGAAAACCGGAACCAAAAACGGACATTCTGATGTGCCGCTGGAGCCGGTTTTTATGACCTCAGTCAGGCTGATTGAACAGGAGGCATAAACATGGAAAATGACCAGGTCTGTTATACTTTTGACGCTGCTCTTGAGATGGCGATCAAGATGGAAGAGGAAGGGTTCCGCAATTATCTGACCGCTATCCGCCAGCTGACAAACAAGGGGGCCAAGGA
>JBAVTM010000585.1:0-6175 GCA_049696195.1 Desulfuromonadaceae bacterium
GAACATGTGGCCCTCTACGACGACACTCTACCTTTCGTTCATCGCCAGCCAGGTGGCCGGGAAAGCCGCCGTTGTAACGGATAAGGTATGCGATCAGACCCTTGTCGCGCTTGGCGCGGGAGGCAACGGCTCCATGGGTTGTATCGTTACGTGGACCATCTCTGAGATCGTTAAGATGGCTTATGAGTCGATGGAATTCATAGATCAGGATAAATCGAGCTCGGAAATCACGGGGACATACAAGCGCACCGGCAATGTATATGAACAGTTGCTGGGGACCGGCGGGGATATTAACGCCGTCAAGGAGGTAGTCGAAGCGATGGGAAAGAAAATGTTGGAGCTTGAGAAGAACCAGCTCTATATCATTCAGTTGCTGACGACGCCGCAGGGCCAGCGTTCCGGGTTTCCCGGTAAGTGAAGTAGAATTGCGACCCTGATCGGAGATAAAATGTAGGCCGGAATCGGATTCCGGCCTAGGGCACAACAAAAAAGGCACCTACAGGAAAACTTGTAAGCGCCTGATTTAAATGGCTCCCCTTAGTGTTCCATATCCGAACATTTTTTGTTGATCCTCCGCGAGATATTATTGAATATCTGCAGAACTACAAAAAAACCCGATAGAAACAGGAAAATTAATACTTAAGAAACAAATTAATATTACACTTACGGATTTAATGTAGTCGTTCCTGAAAAATCCTGAATTTGGTTTCAGACTTTTTCAGGAACGACTAAATATACTGGACCGCATCCACCCGGATGACAGGTTCTTTGGTATCAAGCTCACCTTTGGCCAGTGCCAGGTAATCCAGTTTAGGGAATATGAGCCATCTGTTCAGCACATATGTTGCTATCATACTGGTTAATCGGTGCACAATAGCCAAGGTGGTTCGATATTTTTTCAGATGCCTCCCGAACCAGCAATGACAGTGTGGCTAAGTACGGATTGCCCATCAATCGCGTAGTAGGGCCATGTATGCTTACCGCACCAATCACATGCGAGTCGTGATTTCGAATCGGTGCAGCAATCTCAACCACACCTGTATCCGAACCTTCCGCTACCAGCGCATAACCTTTATTAAGCACTTCTTTGGCTTTTCCGGTCCTCAAAATGAACAGATTTTTGTTGTTCATGCTATCGACATATGCTGCATAAATACTACCGGCTGCCGTGCAATTCATGGGCAGCGTTTCACCTACCTGAAACACCGCCCTGACCGGGTATGTCGACTCAACAATGTCTTCGACAATTATGCTGTCGTTTCTGAACAATACAAGAGTAACTGTCTCATTGCAGATGCCTGAAAGTTCTTCAAGAACCGGTCGAGATTCTCTGATTACCTTTCTACTGTTTATGTATGCTCGCCCCAAGCTTAGAGCCTTATTGCCAAGACAATATCCGCTGGTCTGTTCGTTCTTGACAATAAATCCGTTTAATTCAAGAGTTGCCAACAGACGGAAGACCTTATTCTTATTTACTTTAAGCACCCTGCATAGTTCGGACAAGGTATATTCATTCACACCTTTACTAAATTGTTCCAGTAAAGACAGAGCGATAGAAACCGATTGAATCGAATAGTCGTTTTTAAGTTTTGTGTTCATTCAGACCACCATTTACAGCCGTAAAAGATTAAAAACCGGAGTAGGCCAAAGCCGTTATAAATGCAGCGATTAGAACTACAACCAATTTTTTCATGGTAAGCCTCCATTTTTTTTGACAATCGCCCCGCACTACCGGGCACAGCACCCGATAGTGCGGGACGGGTCAAGATCCCCTAGAAGGTATAGGTGAACATCACTTTCGTGCTGTACGGGTCAGCCGGATCGGCGGTGAAGCCGTTTGCCTGCTTGGAGAAGTAATCTCCAAGTTTCATGTAGGCAAGCAGATAGCTCACGGTGAAGTTGTCGTACATTTTGTAACCGATCTCGGTGTTGATTTCAGTTCCCAGGAAGTCAGATGCGTGACTTGAGGCTGCACAGGCACCAAAACCAAGGTTGCTGTTGATGAACATCTTGCCGATGTTCACGTCGTACCCCAGGAACGCGCCAATGAAGCCCTGCCCGTTATTGTTCAGGTTGTACGCCACGGCACGGCCGCTGTTGACCATGTTGTACTTGTTATCAAGCATCAGGTGCATATTGGCGACGCCAAAGTTGTTGGCAGCGCTGGTGGTGGCACCTTTCTCCATGATCTGCTGGAAGTCGCTGCGTTTGCCACTGTCCGGGGTGTTGTCGCCGGAAGCGTAGATGAGGTTCGATCTGAACAGGCCGGGGCCGGCCTTGACATCAGCGCCGACGTTGGCGGCAAAGGCGTTTACCGTCTGGCCGCCGCCGGGGACGCCGGTCCGGCCAAGATTACCGGCCTGATAGATGAAGAAGCCGGTAATTTTAGCATCGCCAAAGGCATAGTCGGCATTCACGCCAATATGGTGGATATAGGTTTTATCCTGCTTCGACTTGAGGATGTCGCTGTAGAGCAGGAAGTAGTCCGCTCCGACTTTTAAATCCTTGCTGATCTCGTACTTGCCGCCCAGAGAGACGAAGTCCCGGGTCAGGCTGCCCAGCGTGGTGTTTGTAAAAGGCCTTGTAGCCGTGTTGGTGATTGCGCCGGTTGTCGTGTTGGCCGTCTGGGTGACGGTTGTGCCGCCGGTAGTCGTGCCGCCGGTGCCATTGGCGACGTAACCCTGGGGGCCGTAGATTGCGGTAGTCAAAGCGGGCGTGGGGGGAGTCGTACCGTCATCAAACCTGAAGTAGCGAAAACTAAGGCTGCTTTTATCCAGCTTTGCGTCCACAACGACGCCGGCTGCATCGGTGTTCGTGATGATGCCTTTGTAGGGGTCGCCCCAGTTCTGGATACCGAGCTTCACATTCACCGGAGCAGAGGGGATATTGAAATCAACGTAAACGTTTTTGGTCTCAAGGTTGACCTGGTCGGCGCCAATGGCACCGCCGTTATTGCGGGTGGTGCTGTTGGAGTTGTAGGAGTTGTCGCCCCAACGGGAGTCGATCTCGAAATGCGTCACAAGCTTGAGATCGGCTGAAGTCTTGGCGATGTACTGGAGACGGGCGCGCTGCTCAACGAAGGTGCTGGTGCGCGGGTCACTCTTGTTCAGAGAACCCGAAACCCCATCAGCATTGAACTGCGTTCCGCCGCCGCCGTCATCGAAGTTGGAGACGATGCCCCGTACCCGGTACATACCATGGAACTCGTTCTCCAAAGCAAGCGCCGGAACAGTCATGGAAACGGTAAGTGCCGACGCAGCAGCGATGCTCAATATCTTTATTTTTGTACTCATTACTACCTCCCTTGTAATTGGTTATAAATTTGCATCCGCAACTTATCGTTGATCCGACCTGTCTTCTCACCTCCTTTGTCAAATTCGCACCCACGAGGTCAAGTATGGGTGTTTGACTTTATTGTTCCATCAAAGCAGGCAGTACACATATAAGTGTTAGCAGTGAGGTCTTTATTCTCTACATTGAAGATGACAGCTCACCAGCGGGCATCTCACCAAGTTTTTTCTTGATCAGGTACTTCTGGATCTTCCCGCTTGGTGTTCTGGGCAACTCTTCAAGAACTACGATGCGCTGCGGCAACTTGAACTTGCTCGTGCCCCGGTTCAACAGGAAAGTAGAGAGACCGTCGATATCAAGTGGCGCTGCTCCGCTCTTCATAACCAATGCCGCAGCCATACTTTCACCAAGCCGCTCATCCGGTATCCCGACTATCGCCGCCTCGTGTATGTCCGGATGGCTGTCGAGCAGATCCTCAATCTCGCGTACAGAGATGTTCTGGCCACCACGTATGATCACATCCTTAATACGGCCGACAATCTTTATCGCACCGCTTCCGTCATGCGTTGCCAGATCTCCGGAGTGATACCAACCCTCAGCATCGATGGTCCTGGCCGTAAGTGCAGGCTCGTCCAGATATCCGAGGAACAGGTTAGGACCGCGAGAACACTCTTCACCAGGGAAACCTGGCGGCAGGGAGGCACCATGATCATCAACAATCTTGACGTCTATCCCTGGAAATGTCTGTCCGTCCACCTCCCAGGAAGCGGACAGCGGCGCATCCGGGGAGAGAAGGGTATGCGGCGAACTCTCGGTTGATCCATAGATGGGCAGGACGCGGATCCCTGCATCCTGGGCACGGCGCACAACCCCTTCAAGGAGGGGCGCACCACCGCACAGGAAATATCGCAGGGATGGGAGACGCTGTGCTGCACTCTCCAGCACCTTCACCGTATCGCCGAGAAAAACCGTCGCACCCATGGTCCACGTCGCACGGTCGGCAGCCATGATCTCTACGGCATTTGTGCCGGTAAAACGGTCAAGTACCGTGAGCGTGGCTCCCGTGGACAGATTGAGGACCAGGCCGTGCGTATAGCCTGTCGTATGGTTCAGGGGTGAAGCCATGAAACAGACATCGTTGCAGGTAAGGCCAAGCCTTTCTGCCAGAACGCGTTCCCCGAAGAGGATGGTATTGTGTGTATGCACCACTCCTTTGGGCCGCGACTCAGTTCCGGAGGTAAACAATACGACGGCCGGATCGTCACTGTAACAAACCGGACCATCTGCAAGGCGGGGGGTAGAAAGGGCTTCGTCATAACCGACGCCACCCTTTACGGAGCCTTCCCCGACCACAATACCGAGGAGGTCCATATCTCCATCCTGTATGATGCGGTCAAGAATCCCGGCGTGGTCAACATTTCGAAAGCACCCGGCAATGACCGCCACTTTTGACTTGCACTTCCGGATGCCATATTCCAGGTCGGTCCGCCCGTACGTTATCGGAACCGGGTGTATCACGGCACCCAACTTGTAGGCCGCGTACATGACGACGCCTACCTCACAGCAGTTGGGCAGCTGCATGGTAATGACGTCACCGCGACCGACGTTTCTGGCCGCAAGAAAAGCGCTCAACCTGGCGGCGTTATCCTCAAGCTCACCGTAGGTCAGCGAGTTTCCGGTATTATCCTTTATTGCCGGTTTGCCGGCATGGGTGGATACCTGGCGGGCAATCAGCTCACCGATGGTTTCCCGACGCCACGCGCCTTCCCGGTAATACTGTTCCAACGCTCCGGCACTCGGCCGAACGTCAATCATGGCGATTTCCGCCACCCGAGCGGGGACGTCCGACGATATGGGTTTGTATAGAGTCGAGCAGACCGCCATCAGCAAGAATGTTCTGGCCGGTGATATAGCCCGCCTCGCGGCTTAACAGGAAGGCAACGATACCCGCCATGTCAGCATCCGCCTCGGCTATCCGGTGAAGGGGGATCAGCGCCTCCCTGGCCGACTTGGCCTCAGGCACATCATAAACCGCCTGGGACAGCGGGGTACGCACCAGGCCTGGCGAGACACTGTTGACCCGGATGCCGTTTGCCGCCCACTCCTGAGCAAGTTGACGAACCAGCATGATAAGGGCCGACTTGCTGGGACTGTAAGCACCCATGCCCGAATACGGCTGCATGCCCGACATGGAGGCGACGGCAACGAATGCTCCCCGCTCCAGTTTCAGCCATGGATGTGCGGCCGCCGCGAGCAGCCATGGAGCGCGCACATTCACGGAAAAAACAAGATCCCAATCATCCGGAGTAAGATCGGTAAGCGACGCCGGCCGTGTGATGCCGGCGTTGCTGACCACGGCATCAAGGCCTCCCATGGCTGCAGCCGCATCGTTCACGAGCCGGGCCGGAACCGTCGGATCGGACAGATTGCCCAGCAACGGGAACGCCTTGACACCCAGAGCACGAAGTTCTTCGATCAGTCTTTCGAGTTCCCCGGCATGTGATGATCCGCAGGCGGCAATATCCGCCCCTGAGGCTGCCAGGCGTAAACATATGGCACGGCCTATTCCGCTGCTCGCCCCGGTTACGAGAATTCGTTTGTTAGCCATGTGAACCTCCTGTGTTAAAAGAGGGTGGAAGACGCATGCCACCATCGAGTCGGATTGTTTCCCCATTCAACATTTCGTTCTCAACGATATGCGCTGCCAACCGGGCATATTCCTCACCAGTCCCGAATCGCCTGGGAAACACGAACCCGGAAGCAACGCCTGCACGCACATACTCCGGCACCCCGTCAAGAATGGGAGTTTCGAAATAGCCGGGGGCAATCGTGTTCACCCGGATTCCGTGCGCTGCAAGCTCACGTGCGGCCGGAAGGGTGAGTG
>JBAVTM010000586.1:0-2172 GCA_049696195.1 Desulfuromonadaceae bacterium
ATAATCAGCTGAGCCGGAGACACTCCTTCCCACAAGCCTAGATCGATACCGTCGGCAGGGCGCACCATCCAGCGAAGAAACATGCAGAGCCGCTTGCAGGCGCTACCGGAGGAGGGGGCGGGACACAGGAACGGGAAGTAGGAGTCGGCCGGGATGACGGGCGTCCCGAAAACATTCGTATAGTCGAGGGCCAGCACCGCAGCTGAATAGCGATTCAAGGAGCCGCTTACGTCATCGTCTGCAGCGTTGTGACCACGCATAAAAAACGAGCCGATGCTGCCTGCCTGCTCCACCATCTGCCGCATCCCCCAGAGCAGCGCGCAGAGGTCACGGCCATCATTAAAGCGGTGCTTGAAGCCGGAAAAGGTGTGAAAACCGGCCTGGGGGTCGAACTGCTCAACATACCTCCGCGGCGACTTCCCCAGTCCGGCAAAGATCGTTTCCAGCGTCCGAAGGATGATGGCTACTGAACCGTAGGCAAACGATGACGCGACCACCGCGGCAATCTCACGATCGGCCGGGTCGGGGTAACGGTGGCAGAATGAGAGAGGATCATTGTCCAGATGCTGCCGGGATCGGGAAGCGTAGAGCGCGTCAAGGGCCGCGTGTATCTCAGACATCCGCATCCCGCAGAAACCGGGCGGCATCCTCTGGCGACGTCGGGTTGATGTAAAAACCGGTACCCCACTCGAAGCCGGCCACCTGCGTCAGACGCGGCACCAGCTCGATATGCCAGTGATAATCATACTCCAGCGAGTTCCAGTGTTCAGGTTTGCCGGGGCGGCGATGCATCGGGGGAGCGGTGTGCAGAATAAAATTATAGGGTGCGTCGCGCAGCACCGTCTTGACCCGCAGCAGCATATCCTTCATTGCCACCGCCAGTTCGGCCAGCTGGGCGTCGTTCATCAGGACAAAGTCATGGCTGTGGCGCTTGGGATAGAGCCGCAGCTCGAATGGCGAGCTGGAGGCATACGGGGTCAGCGTCACGAAGTTGGAAAACTCCTTGACTACCCGCACCCCTTCACGCAGCTCAAACTCGATCAGATCGCAGAATATGCAGCGTTCCTTGTCACTGAAATAATTGCGGGCAACTTTCAGCTGGGTGCTTGCAACCGGCGGCAGCAGCGGCACCGCAATAAGCTGGCTGTGTGAATGACGGAGGGTCGCGCCGGCCCGGGTGCCGTGGTTTTTGAACAGCACCATATAGCGAAAACGAAAATCCTTGCGCAGATCGAGATAGCGATGCCGATACGCGATCAGAACATCGTTCACCTCATTGACCGTCAGATCGGCCAGCATCCGGCTGTGGTCGGGAGTTTCGATGATCACCTCGTGGGCGCCGATGCCGTTCATGACATCATACATGCCGTATCCGCGGTTGTTGAGATCACCTTCCACCCGCAAGGCCGGGTACTTGTTGGGAATCACCCGTACCCTCCAGTTGGCGGCGTTGGGCAGACCATCGGGGCGAATGGCAAAAACCTCCGGCGGAGTTTTATCCTCGTTGCCATAACAGAAGGGGCAGGCAGTCATCCCGTTCTGCTCCGGCTCTACCTGGAAATCACGAGGGCGGCGGCCACGCTCGGTGGCAATAATTACCCAGTGCAGTTTTATCGGATCCCAGCGCAGTTCAGACATTACATTCTCCTTTATAATTCAACCCCCCTCGTCCCCCCTTATTATGGGGGAAGAAAGGCTCCTCCCTTGAAAAGGGAAGGCGGGGGAGGGGTTATATCAGCCAGTTGTCCAGTTCGATGTCAGCCCCTGCGTAATACAACATCAAAGGGGCGTCGCTCGGCCAGCGGCCGGCCTCCTCGTTATCGCGCACCAGCGTCACCGAGACAAACAGCTTGCTTCCCCCGGCCAGCTTGATGCCGCCCAGCGGAATGCTGATTTCACAGATCCTGGCGATCTTCCAGCGGCAGTAGCTGCCGGTCGGCGTCCAGACACCGTTTTCCTTGATTTGCAGCAGCCCTTCATCGCTCTTCATCTGCAGCTGCAGCCGATACTCACGATCATAGATCAGGTGCAGATTGAGAACATCATCCTCTTTCAGCAGGCGGGACAGTTCCTGGACTCCGTCGATTCTGATAAAGAAAGAGCTGCTGTCATACCCATAGTAGATACTCTGCAGCATTCGGTCGGATGAGTGCATGGCAGAACCCTGACGGG
>JBAVTM010000587.1:0-2656 GCA_049696195.1 Desulfuromonadaceae bacterium
AAGAAGACCTGAAGGTCATGGCTGAAAATGCCAAGAAGGACGCCTGCCAGTTCACCAACCCGCGCAAAGCGTCGCTGGAGCAGGTTATCGAGATCTTCAAGGCAGCGATGTAGGACTGCTAATCGACACCTGACCACCCCTAGCCCCTCCTGAACCAGGAGGGGGACTTGTCTGCTCCCCTCCTTGCTAAGGAGGGGTTGGGGGTGGTCGATTTTCTTGACTACGCATACACATTATCTCCGAGCCTTGCGCCCTAACGGGGTAAACCCCATGGAGCCTGGCCAACGGGTTTCGCTGGAAACGGCGGAGCCTCCCTTTCGGGAAGGAGCCCTATCGCATCGCGGTAGATTAAATATATGATCGGGAGAAATTGCATGAACAAGATTTTACGCGTTAACATGACTGAACTGAGCAGCAAAATCGAGACGGTGCCAACCGCATGGGCCGGTCTCGGCGGCCGCGGCCTGACCTCAACCATCGTCGCCGCAGAGGTGCCCGCCACCTGTCACGCTCTGGGCGCCAACAACAAGCTGGTGTTTGCCCCGGGGCTGTTGACCGGAACGGCAGCAGCCAACTCCGGGCGCCTCTCGGCCGGCGCCAAGAGCCCGCTGACCGGTACCATCAAGGAGAGCAATGCCGGCGGCACCGCGGCACAGATGCTGGCACGCCTCGGCATCAAGGCGCTGATCATCGAAGGGCTCCCCGCGGAAGACAAGTGGTACAGCCTCCATGTCAACAAGGATGGCGTCACCGTTCAGGAAGAAACCGAGCTGATCGGCCGTGGGAACTTCGCCGTGATTGAAGCCCTCGAAGCCCGCCTCGGCAAGAAAACCGGCATCCTGACCATCGGCCCGGTCGGCGAACTGAAGATGACGGCCGCCAACATTTCCGTCAAGGATCCGGACAGCAAGATCCGCAGCCATGGTCGCGGCGGTCTCGGTGCCGTTATGGGTTCCAAAAAAATCAAGTTCATCTCGATCGATGATCAGGGCGCTCCGGGTGTCACGATTGCCGATCCGGAAAAATTCAAGGTTGCGGCCCGTACCTTTGCCAAGGCCCTCCTCGACCATCCGGTCAGCGGCGAAGGGCTGCCGACCTACGGCACCAACGTACTGGTCAACATTCTCAACGAGGCCGGCGGCCTGCCGACCCGCAACTTCAAGGTTGGCCAGTTTGACGGAGCCGACAAGATCTCAGGCGAGACCATGCATGACACCATCGTCGCGCGCGGCGGCAAACCGAGGCACGGCTGCCACGCCGGCTGCATCATCCAGTGTTCACAGGTATACAACGACAAGGACGGCAAATATCTGACCTCAGGCTTCGAGTACGAGACCATCTGGGGGCTCGGCGCCGACTGTTGCATCGACAACCTGGACGACATCGCCCGGGCCGACAGCATCATGGACGATATCGGCATCGACTCGATCGAAACCGCCGTGATGTTCGGTGTGGCGATGGAAGCCGGGATTCTCAACTTCGGAGACAGCAAAGAGATGCTCCGCATGTTGAGCGAAGAAATCGGCAAGGGAACTCCGCTCGGCCGGATTCTTGGCGGCGGCGCCGGCTCCGTCGGCAAGACCTATGGCGTAACCAGGGTTCCGGTAGTAAAAAACCAGGCCATCCCGGCCTACGATCCCCGTTCGGTCAAGGGTATCGGCATCACCTACGCCACCAGCACCATGGGCGCCGATCACACCGCCGGCTATACCATAGCCACCAACATCCTCAACGTAGGCGGCTATGTCGATCCGCTCAAAAAAGAGGGGCAGGTTGAGCTGTCACGCAACCTGCAGATTGCCACCGCTGCGGTCGATTCCACCGGTATGTGCATCTTCGTCGCCTTCCCCGCCCTGGACATCCCGGAATGTCTGCCGGCCCTGATCGACATGATCAACGCCCGCTTCGGCATAAATCTGACCGGAGACGACGTCACCAACCTCGGCAAGCATATCCTCAAGGTCGAGCACCAGTTCAACATCGAGGCAGGTTTCACCAACAAGAATGACCGTCTGCCGGAGTTTTTCAGCAATGAAACAGTCGCACCTCACGACGCGATCTGGGATTTCAGCGGAGCAGAGATTGACGAGTTCTGGAATTTTTGATTTTTTCAGACAAGTATGGACGACGCTGATTTAAGGCAAGACCTCCGGGGTTTATAAAACCCCGGAGGTCTAAATTTGTCAATTTGAAAGCAAGCTGGAATCAACAAGGTGGGGAATGCCATGAAAATCACCGTCAAACTGTTTGCCACATTCAGAAACGGTAGATTCAAGCTCTCCGAACAGGAGCATCCTGTCGGGACAAATTGCCGCACAATCGTGCTTGGCCTAGGGCTGACCGAGGAAGAGATCGGTGTCGTGATGGTCAACGGCCGGCATGCGACACTCGATCACGTATTGCAGGAGGGTGAGACGCTGTCCCTCTTCCCGCTGGTCGGTGGAGGTTGACATGGCAGACGTCTCCGCATTTCTCCATGAACAGCTTGTAGACGGCCTTCTGCCATGGTCTGTGCAGAGTGCAGCAGCAGAGCAGTTTGGTTGCAGCCATGCGGCGATAGAAAAAGTGGCCCTCGAAAACGGCATATTGCCGGCGCGCTATCAGCGCAACCGCAACATGATTTCTGTCGCCGAACAGTTGCAGCTCTTCCGGAGTC
>JBAVTM010000588.1:0-3353 GCA_049696195.1 Desulfuromonadaceae bacterium
CGCTCACCAACTCAGGCCGCTGGCTGCAATGGCACTTCAAGGGGGCCGAGCCGCCGGGTGAAGCCAAGCCGGATGCCGACATCATCGCCGGCATCTTCCTCAAGCTGCGGGAGCTGTACCGGAAGGAGGGGGGCGCCTTCCCCGACCCGATGCTGAACCTCACCTGGAACTACAAGATTCCCCACGCCCCGTCGGCTCAGGAGCTGGCGATGGAGTACAACGGCAAGGCGCTGGCGGATCTCCCCGATCCCAAGGACCCGGCCAAGGTCCTGGTGATGAAAGGGCAGCAGCTGGACGGCTTCGCCCAGCTCCGGGACGACGGCTCCACCGCCTGCGGCTGCTGGATCTATTC
The DNA here is from genome assembly GCA_049696195.1 of Desulfuromonadaceae bacterium. GTDB lineage: Bacteria > Desulfobacterota > Desulfuromonadia > Geobacterales > Pseudopelobacteraceae > JACRCG01. Next base: position 353 of record JBAVTM010000588.1, read on the forward strand.
GGGAGCATGGACGGAGAAGGGCAATATGATGGCGCGGCGGGACAATTCCGACCCCTCCGGCCTGGGCAACACCGTCAACTGGGCCTTCGCCTGGCCGGCCAACCGGCGCATCCTGTACAACCGCGCTTCCTGTGACCCGGCCGGCAAGCCGTGGGACCCGAAGCGCAAGCTGATCGGCTGGGACGGCAGCAAATGGAGCGGCGCCGACATACCGGACTTCAAGCCGGATGTGGCACCCGGCGACCCCATGAGCCCCTTCATCATGCTGCCGGAAGGGGTGGGACGGCTGTACGCCCTGGACAAGATGGCGGAAGGGCCGTTCCCCGAGCACTACGAACCGTTCGAGACTCCCATCGATACCAACCCGCTGCACCCGAAGGTGATCAGCAATCCGGCGGCGCGGGTGTTCAAGGGCGACATGGAGGGCTTCGGCAAGGGGAAGGAGTATCCCTACGCCGCAACTACCTATCGCCTGACAGAGCACTTCCACTTCTGGACCAAGCACACCAGGCTGTCGTCCATCATGCAGCCGGAGCAGTTCGTGGAAATCAGCGAGGAATTGGCCAAGGAGAAGGGGATCAAGGCCGGCGACCGGGTCAAGGTCTGGTCCAGCCGTGGCTTCATCAAGGCGGTGGCGGTGGTGACCAAGCGGATCAAGCCCCTCCAGGTCAACGGCAAAACCGTCCACCACGTGGGCATCCCGTTCCACTGGGGTTTCAAGGGCATTGCCAGGCGCGGTTACCTGGCCAACATCCTGACCCCGTTCGTGGGCGATGCGAACACCCAGACACCGGAGTTCAAGTCGTTCCTGGTGAATATTGAGAAAGTTTAGCTGGTAGTCCTTCTCCCTGAGGGAGAGGGTGGCCGAAGGCCGGATGAGGGGGCAACGGTGCAGCATATTCCAGCTTCCCCCCTCACCCTAACCCTCTCCCTCATGGAGAGGGGACTTTGCCGGTTTAGGAGAAAAATTATGGCACTTCAATCCCTTGACATCATTCGCCGTTCCGCCACCACCACCCCATCGCCGAGTCAGCGCCAGACCCCGGAGGTGGCCAAGCTGATCGACGTCTCCAAATGCATCGGCTGCAAGGCCTGCCAGGTGGCGTGCATGGAGTGGAACGACACCCGCGACGCCGTAGGCACCAACCATGGCGTGTACGACAACCCGCCGGACCTGACCGAAAACTCCTGGACGGTGATGCGCTATGCCGAGGTGGAAACCGACCGGGGCCTGGAATGGCTGATCCGCAAGGACGGCTGCATGCACTGCGCCAATCCGGGCTGCCTCAAGGCGTGCCCGGCGCCGGGAGCCGTAGTGCAGTACAGCAACGGCATCGTGGATTTCCACGAGGAAAACTGCATCGGCTGCGGCTACTGCATCACCGGCTGCCCGTTCAACATCCCCCGCCTGTCGAAAAAGGACAGCAAGGTCTACAAGTGCACCCTCTGTTCCGACCGGGTGGCGGCGGGACTGGAGCCGGCCTGCGTCAAGACCTGTCCCACCGGGGCGATCGTGTTCGGCACGAAGGAGGATATGATCCGCCACGCCGAGGAACGGGTCATCGACCTGAAGAGCCGGGGGTTTGCCAAGGCGGGGATCTATGACCCCCAAGGGGTCGGCGGCACGCATGTGATCTATGTGCTGCAGCATGCCGACAGACCCGAGATATACAGCGGTCTCCCCGGGAATCCGACCATCGGCCCGATGGTCGACCTGTGGAAGGGTGCGGCCAAGCCGGTGGCATCCCTTGCCCTGGCCGCGGTCGGCGTCGGCGCCTTTATCCACTATGTGACCAAGGGTCCCAACGAGGTCTCCCCGGAGATAGAGAAGGAGTTTGAAGATGAAAAATGACCCCAATAAAATACTTCGGTATACGCCATTCGAGCGGGTCAACCACTGGCTGGCGGCAATAACCTTCATCCTTCTGGCGCTGTCCGGGCTCGCGTTCTTTCATCCCGCCTTCTACCCGTTGACCCAGCTGTTCGGCGGCGGCGTCTGGACACGCATCCTCCATCCCTTTATCGGGGTGGTGATGATCATTTCCTTTGGCGTGATGTTTTTCAATTACCGGAAGCTGAATGTCATGACGCCGGCCGACCGGGAATGGCTGCGCCATGCCGGCGAAATGGTGGATGGCGATGACCGGAACATGCCGGAAGCGGGCAAGTTCAACGGCGGCCAGAAACTCCTGTTCTGGCTGCTGGTGGTCAGCATGGTGCTGCTCATCCTGTCCGGCATCGTTATCTGGCGTGCCTATTTCTCGTTCATGTTCCCGGCCGTGGTGATTCGCCTCTCTTCTGTCGTGCATGCCGTGGCGGCAACAGTAATAATTGCCCTGATCATGTTCCACATCTACGCCGCCTTCTGGACCAAGGAGAGTATCGACGCCATGCTGTACGGCCATGTCAGACGCGCCTGGGCGAAACAGCATCATCCGGCATGGTTCCGGCAGATGATGGGAGGAGACAAATGAACAGTGAAACCCGTATCCTTGAACCGGGCCAGATCGAAGCCCCTGCCGGAGAGATCCGTTTTGTCTTCCTCCCCGACCGTGATCTGTTCAGCCGCCGCGCTACGCGCCTGCGGCTCTTGTCCGAAAACCATTCCCTGGGAGATTACCTGGCCTTTCTGGCACTGCTCGCGGATGCGCAGCAGGCGGCCTTGAACCGATTCCCCACCCTGTCCACGCCCGGCCCCAGGGAACAGGCTCTCTGTCGCGAGCATGGCATGCCGCTGCTGGCTGCCGGGTCCTGGACCCGGAACCCTGCCTGGCGAGGAGCTCTGACCATGATTCTGCAACAGATCGGAGTTAATGCTCTTCCGACACCCACGTGTAAGACAATAGCCGGTTTGTTGCGCGCGAAGGAAACCAGGGTGGAGGAGATGGCAGACAAGATTCTGGCGGGAGATTTGGACGGCATCTCTCCCGGTGAACTTCCTTTTGTCGCCGCCGCCCTGCAGGTCTACTGGGTACAGATGGCGTCAGCCCTGGAAGAACAG
>JBAVTM010000589.1:0-2077 GCA_049696195.1 Desulfuromonadaceae bacterium
GAATAGTGCAGGACGAGATAAAAGACGACCGTGGCTATCGCCTTCCAGATCAGGCCGTTCACCAGAAAAATGATCGCCGCGGGCAGCAGGACCATGCCGATGCCGAGGATCGGGATAAACGCCAGTATGCCCATGATGACCCCCCAGAGGACAGGGGTGTTGACGTCGAGAACGGCGAAGAATAAGCCTCCGAGCAGGCCCTGGAGAATGCAGTACACCCCGTTGCCGATCAGGATGACCCCGGCGATCCTCGTGAATTTATTCATCAGCAGCATGTTCTGCTCGTCCGGCAGCGGTGAAAGCCTGCGGATGAAATTGATGAGGGCGTCCATCTCGATCAGCAGAAAATAGGCGACGACGATCAGGATGGAGAACTGCAGGACAAAGCTCATGATGTTGGCGGCCCAGGCCGATACCTGGTTGTAGATGAACATGCCCGCCGTTTTCCCCAGCCCGGAAATCATCTTGGTCATATCGGGGGGCTCGAAGGGTATGCCGAATCCGGAGATGATCTCCTCGGCCCGGGTCATCAGGGTATTGGTCTGCAGAAAATGCTGCAGTTTGAGCAGTACGTCGGTGTCGCGCCCGAACTGAATAACGTTCATGGCCTCGGCTGAGAGGGTGATGATACAGAAGCACAGGGGGATGAAGACGATGAGGACGATAAGGCTGCAGGTCAGTGTCGAGGCCAGCCACGGAGAAACATGGCCGACGAGTCTTTTGTAGATCGGCCGGAAGATCCCCGCCAGCAGGAAGGCCAGGATCAGGAGATGCCAGAACGGCCAGAGCACCCAACCCATTACCAGCGCTGAAATCAGATAAAGAAAGGCGAAAAAGCGGGCCTGTACCATATTCAGTGTTTTTGGCCGCTCGACAGCCAGTGGTTCCGTTGCGTCGGTGGACATTCCCTGTTCTGGTCGTTGCATGATTACCGTCTATACCTCAAGTTTACCTTTTGCACCCCGCCTCTGACAATGCCCTCAAATCTGTACCTGGTTTCCCAATTCGACGACACGGTCAGGCGGCAATCCGAAAAAGGAAGAGGCGTTCCAGGCATTACGGGACATGAAGATGAACAGCATTTTTCGCCACTGGGCCATCGGGGCGGCACCCGAGGGGAACAAGGTCTCGCGGCCCAGGAAGAAGGAGGTCGAGTAAATATCCACCGGCAGGCCTTTTTTACTGAGCAGGGTTATGATCTCGGACATGTCGGGCCGCTCCATGAACCCGTAGCTCGCATTGACCCGGTAAAATCCCTGGCCGAGGTCGTCGATGTTCACCCGCTCCCCGGGGCTGACTTTCGGGGTCTCCGCCGACAGCACGGAAAGCATGATCACCCGTTCGTGCAGGGCCTCGTTGTGTTTGAGGTGGTGCAGCAGGGTGTGGGGGATGCCGTCGGGGGAAATGGACATGAAGACCGCCGTACCGGAGGTCCTTGAGGGGCTGTATTCCGCCAGATCCTCGAGAAAGACCTTGGTAGGCATTTTAAACAGGCTGTAGTGTTTTTTCAGCAGGGCCCGGCCGTCACGCCAGGTGATCATACTGGTCGAGATGACGGCGGCGATGCAGATCGTAATCCAGCCGCCGTCCACCACCTTCAGCAGGTTGGCGCCGAGAAAGGAGCTGTCGAAGAACAGGAAGAGGACAAGGAGCAGGATGCTCTGCCAGAGCGGCCACTTCCACTTGTAGCGGGTGACCTGGAAATACAGCAGGGAGGTGATGGTCATGGTTCCGGTCACCGCGAATCCGTAAGCAGCGGCGAGTTTGCTGGATTCCTTGAAGACCAGGACCAGGGTCAGGCAGGCGAGCATCAGCGCCCAGTTGACGGATGGCATATATATCTGGCCTTTGGCATGCTCGGAGGTGTGGACGATCCGCATACGCGGTGTGAATCCCAGTTGCATGGCCTGCTGGGTGAGCGAGTAGACGCCTGAAATCATGGCCTGGGAGGCGATGATGGTGGACAGGGTGGCGAGTCCGACCAGGGGATAGAGCAGCGATTTCGGCGCCAGGGCATAGAAGGGGTTGACCGCGGCGATATCGGGATTCTGGAGCAGGAGGGCGCACTGGCCGAAGT
>JBAVTM010000590.1:0-1685 GCA_049696195.1 Desulfuromonadaceae bacterium
AATCTCGGCATGAAGGGGAGTGTTGTCGAAAGTATTCTGCAGAATCACCTCGGTGATCTGGAAAAACGGAACTACAAACAGATAGTCCGGTCATTGAAGGTTGATATGAATCAGGTGCTGGCGGCTTCCAGGATTATTTCCGGATTTGATCCGCGACCCGGCTCGTCATTCAGTACCGATGACGTGCATTACATATCTCCCGACATCTTTGTGCATAAGGTTGGAGACGATTACGTCGTCATGCTCAATGAAGAGGGGTTGCCCAACCTGAAAGTCAGCACCCAGTATGCAGATGTCCGCGGAAATGGTATAACTGATTCCCAGACCGAGCACTACATTAATGACAAGATGCGTTCAGCGGCCTGGCTGATCAAGAGCATTCAGCAGCGGCAGCGGACCATTTATAAAGTCGCAAAAAGTATCATCCGTTTTCAGCGCGAATATTTTGATCGAGGCATCGAGTACCTCCGGCCATTGGTGCTGAGGGATATTGCGGAAGATATCGGCATGCATGAATCAACCATCAGTCGAGTTACAACCAACAAATACATGCAGACGCCGCAGGGGTTGCTGGAACTTAAATATTTCTTTAACAGCGGCCTCTCTACCAGCGAGGGGGATTTTGTCGCATCCGAGAGTGTAAAAAATAAAATCAAAGACATTATTGAAAAGGAAAATCCCAAAAAACCGCTTTCAGATCAGAAAATTGCCGAACTACTGACCGGCCAGACGGTGAACATAGCCCGCCGCACGGTCACCAAGTATCGAGAAATGCTTAATCTTGGATCGTCTGCAGAACGTAAACGACATTTTTGACGAACTGCTGTCCCGGCAGGCGTCCATTTCACAGCACCAATCACACAGGAGGATAGTATGCAGGTAACAATGACATTCAGGCACATGGAACAGAGCGATGCCCTCAAGGCGTATGCTGAAGAAAAACTTGAGCGGGTCGCGAAGTATATTGACAGCCCGATTAATGTACAAGTCTACTTTTCCGTAGAAAAAAAGATTCGCCACATCGTCGAAATTGTAATTAACTCAAAAGGGATCAGCACCAAGGCTTCCGATGCGACTAACGACATGTATGCCGCCATCGATGCGGTCATCGACAAGATTGAACGTCAGTTGGTCCGCTACAAAGAAAAGATTAAAGCTCATAAGCCGAACGGGGATGAGCATGGCCGTCAGCTCTCTAAAAAGATTTTTGAGGCCGAGAGTATTGACGCGAGTACCGATTCAATCGTCATCAAAACCACCACTGAGACCGCCAAGCCGATGTCGGTAGAAGAGGCTGTCATGCAGATGGATCTTCTGCACAAGGATTTTATTGTGTTCACCGATGCCGACAGCAGTGAAATCAATGTACTGTATCGTCGTAAAGACGGGAATTACGGCTTGATTGAGCCGCAGCGCGCCTAGATCGATCGAAACCACCATGGACGGTATTTCTCTCTCGATACAAGACCTTCTGGCCGATAATGAATATGGCCTCGGTTTGTCGCTTCTGACAGGCAAACAGGGACTCATCCATCGTGTCACCAGCTCACGTATTCAGAAACCGGGACTGGCACTGGCCGGTTACTCCGAGCACCTGCATCCTGACCGGCTGCAGGTGCTCGGCAACACCGAAATATCATACCTTCAGCAGATCGACAGCCGGGTCGCCGCTGAAAACCTTGCTG
>JBAVTM010000591.1:0-8814 GCA_049696195.1 Desulfuromonadaceae bacterium
GCACATAAACTATGACACAGGATCGCTTTTTCATACCCTACCTCGCTTGATTTGCTCCATTAATATGGACGCCGAAACCAAATATATTCAATGAAACCTTCACCACTAAGGTAACAGCCTCAATTTAACACTACATAGAATATCCGCCTACTTCCCTTCTAGCATCTTCTTCATCGTCTCGGCATCCCGCATGCCGACTTCAATCTTCCCGTCCGGCATGACTATGGTGGGGGTGCCGTTAATCCCGTTGGCATTGGCAAATTTAACGATCTCGTCGATGGCTTTTTTACTGCTCTCTTTTTTCGGCTTGGGAACTTCTTTCCCTTCAAAAGCCTTGTCAAGCAGTTCATGGCTCATCGTCTCAACCACGGTGCGTGCTTTGTCGTACGCTGCAGGATGCATCGGCAACGGAAAGAGCATGACGTATATAGCTACATCCGGGGCGATTTTCGCAAGTTTCTGCAACTCTGCATGCCCCTTCCTGCAGTAGGGACAATCCGGGTCGGTAAAGACATAGACCTTTTTCGAACCTTTGGGGTTGCCCATGATCACGGCATTTTTCACCGGAATGGTCGCTACATCAACCGAGGTCTGCTGTTTGGGCTGCGGGATATTCTGCTGGTGCGCGGAAGCCGGCTGCAGCGTTTCGATGTCGACAACCATTCCCTGGATCAGGTGTTTCTTGCCATAATCCATCAGAATGATCCCTTTTTGACCTTCCCTTTCCACGAGTAATTCAAAAAGACCTTTGGCAGGTGATTGTTTGACGGAGGTAACGGTAGCGCCAGTTTTTTTGAGAATATCAGTGGCCTCTTTTTCAGTAAGGGAATGGCAGGTGTTACATACACCGCCGCACCCTTCCTTGGCCATGGCAAACGAGGCAGAGGTGACAATCAGGGAGACAAAAAGACAGATAAGCAGTTCTTTCAACATGGATGATTCCTTTCTCAGTCACAGATTTGGTTTGAATCAAGCAAAAACAGTGCCGCCGTACCGGCAGGCATAATACACTTATATTATTACATTTTTAAACCTAATACTTCTTTGCTACGCATTTTTTTCATACTTGCTTGGCAGTGCGGACCGAACACTCCGCAACTTTTGCCTACCCGTTCCCGTATTCTTTCAATTTGTACAGCAGTGAACGATGACTGATTTCAAGCAATTTTGCCGCCTGGGTGCGATTGCCGCCCGTTTTGGCAAGCGCTTTCCGGATCAGGTCCCGCTCGATGGTATCTTCAGCCTTTTTTATCGAAAGGTTTTCATCGCTACCGGAATCGCTTGGGCAATTTCCCGCGGGCAGCCGGACCGCTTGAGGAAGGCAGGACGAGGTAATACGGCCATCTTCACAAAGAATGCTGGCACGCTCAACAATATTTTCTAGCTCGCGGATATTGCCCGGCCAGCGATGAGCCATCAGGGAGCGGATTGCATCCGGTTCGATGCGCAATGGCTGACTTTCACTGCCGCTTCCGTAGCGCCTCAAAAAGTGCTCTGCCAGCAAGGGGATATCCTCCACACGCTCCCGCAGCGGCGGCAACTGAAGGCAAAACACATTCAGCCGGAAATACAGGTCTTCCCGAAAGCGGCCGGCCGCGACATCAGCGGACAAATCGCGTGACGTGGCGGAAACCACCCTGACATCGACTTTTATGGGGGCAGAGTCCCCTACCCTTCTGATTTCCCCCTCCTGCAGTACCCGCAGCAGTTTGACTTGCAAAGAGAGCGGCATCTCGCCGATTTCATCCAGAAACAATGTGCCGCCATCTGCCTGTTCAAAAAGCCCCGCTTTGTCACTGGATGCATCGGTAAAGGCACCCCGGACATGCCCGAACAATTCACTTTCAAGCAGATACTCTGTAATAGCGCCGCAATTTACCGCCACAAAGGGTTTTTGTGAACGCTGGCCGTTCTGATGAAGAGCGCGTGCAACCAGCTCTTTGCCGGTGCCGGATTCGCCCAGTATCATGATGGTCGTTTTTAGCCCCGCAACCTTCTTGATTTGACCGAAGATCTCCTGCATCCGGGCATTACGGCTTAAGATTCCGCTATAGGAAAACCGGCCGGAGACAACTTCCCGCAATTGACTGTTTTCTTCTTTCAACCGCTCCCGCTCTTCCGCTTTTTTGAGCACAATCACGATCTCGTCTTTTTTAAACGGCTTCGAGATAAAATCATACGCACCCCGTTTCATGCACTCTACCGCGGTTTCCACGGTACCGTAGGCCGACATCATAATGATCGGGGCGGTGACATGCTCTTCCAGTGCCCGGAGCAGGAAGGTTTTACCATCCATTTCCGGCATCCGTATGTCACACAGGATATAGTCATAGACGTTATTCTTAAGAGAGTTCAGACCTTCTTCTCCATTCTCCGCCAGATCCACATGATACCCCTGACGAGCCAGCATGACCGACAGCATATGGCGCAGGTTTTCTTCGTCATCAATGATCAGAATATGCTGATTGACGCTCACGCATCTCCCCCTTCCTCCGCCAGCGGCAGCCGAATGCTGAAACAGCTCCCTCCATCGGCTTTACTGGCCGCGGTGATGCGTCCCCCGAAACCCTCAACGATACGTGCGGAAATAGCCAACCCCAGGCCGGTTCCCTTTCCGGGGGGCTTGGTGGTAAAGAACGGATCGAAGATATGTTTCATGGACTCCTCAGATATACCTGCACCGCTGTCTATGACATCCAGGCGGATATGAGCACCATCTCGACCAACTCTGACCGTTATGGTTCCTCCGGCAGGAGTGGCGTCGCGGCTGTTGAGCAGCAAATTGATCACCACCTGCTGGAGCTGATGGTGATCACATCTGGCAGGTGGCAACCCTTCATCGATTTCCTTGTTGAGATTCAGCTGCTTAAAGACACCCTGCTGCGTCATCAGGTCAACGGTCGAGAGAACGACGTCCCGTACATCGGCACTCTCGCCGCTTACCATTCGTGGTCGGGAAAAATCCAGCAAACCGCGCACAATCCGATCGATCCGGGAGCAATCTTCCGCGATGCGCCGGGAATAATCCTGAATGGCCGGGTTATCCGGCTGCTCACCCGCGGAGAGTTCAGCATACCCCATGATCGATGCGAGCGGCGTTCCGATTTCATGCGCCATACCGGCTGCCAACAGACCGATGGAAGCCATTTTTTCGGTACGAATCGTTTCTTCGCGGGCCTGAGAGAGGTCGCTGTTTACCCGCTTAAGGGCGGCCATCTGCTCGGTAACCAGGTGATCCTTGTTTCGCAGAGTTGATGCCATTTCGTTAAATGCAACCGCCAGTCGTGCAAGTTCGGCACTCCCGGACACATTCAGCTTTTGTCCGTACTGCCCGCCGGTAATTTTTCCCGTTGCCGCCAGTAGCCGGTTTATCGGGTTGACAACAATCCGCGACAGAACAAAAGAACCGAGGCCAAGTAATAAAATGAAATCCAACACAAAATAAGCCATCAGCATCTCGCGCGATCGGTTCAAACGGGCTTTTTCAGGTGCCAGAGACAGCAGCAAACCGGCTTTGCCGACAGTTTCCCCGTCTCGCACTATTGTGATGATGCAAACCGCGCCGCTCCCGTCCGGACGGATATAGCTCCCGTCCGGACTTTTTGAAAAGCCCAGGAAGGGAGAATACGGCTCACTCCCCTCCTGGCCGGCACTGAAGATCGGTTTACTGTTTCTGTCCAGCAGGGTCAGGCGACTGAAGGCAGATTCTTCGGAAAGCTTTTGAATATAGCGTGAAGATTGTGAATCAGGAGTTATGAACCCGTCAGGATAGGTCGGAATAGATTCAGGGAGCAAACTGACAAAAGCCTTGAGCAGCGTACGGGCATGTTCGCCTTTTTGGGCATACAGATCGTTGGCGGCTGTTTTAAAGGCAAGCAGGCTGAAGAGGAGCCAGGTTAACAGCAGCAGTGACCCCAGAAAGGCCAGGATTGAAACGGTCAGGCTGGGGCGATAACGAGCCATGGCTACCCCTGATGAAAACCACCCAGACCCAGATACCACTGGATGAGCGATTTCCCGTAAAAAATATACAGCACCGCACCAAAAGCGAGGTAGGGTCCAAATGGAATCGCCAGTTTGGAATCTTTTTTCTGGATCAGCATCAGGGAAACGCCGACCAGCGAGCCGACCAGTGAACTGGCAAAGATAATAAACGGTACCGCCTTCCACCCCAGAAAAGCGCCCAGCATCGCCAGCAGTTTGATATCCCCCCCTCCCATTCCGTCTTTTCCGGTCAGCCGTTGATACGTATAGGCAATCAGCAGCAGCCCCCCGCCGCCCAGCAGGATACCAAGGAGTGAATTCAGCCAGGTGTGACCCTCCAGAAAAAACGACAGGACAAACCCGACGACAATGCCGGAGAGCGATATTTCGTCCGGGATAATCTGGTGTTCGATGTCGATAAAGGTGATTACCACCAGTGCAGAACAGAGCAGGAACAGGGCCGCAAAGGCAAGAGTCGGCCCGAAGCGGAGAAACAGAAGCAGAGTCAGAACCCCATTCAGAAGTTCAACCAGCGGGTATTGAAGGGAAATAGCGGCACCACAGCCACGGCATTTACCCCGCAGGAGCAGATAACTTACCAGCGGAATATTGTCATACCAGCGGATCTGATAGGAACAGCCCGGGCAATGCGAAGGGGGAGAAACAATTGATTCGTTCTTCGGCATGCGGCAGATGCAGACATTCAGGAATGAGCCGACTACCATGCCGAAAACAAATGCGAAAAGGGGATAGGCCACGAGTGGTGTCATCAGTCGATACTTTCGGCTACGTCCAGGGTAATTTGAGACTTGAGATACATCTCGACCTCCGCGGCGGTTGAATATGAAAAACATCCTTCGGCAATTCTGGCGGCGCGCTCCAGCGAGCATCGGCGGAGGATCTGTTTCACATGGAGGATTGATCCGGCACCCATCGAAAGTTCATCGAAGCCGAGCCCGAGCAGAACCGGCAGATAGAGAGGGTCACCGGCCATTTCACCGCAGAGTCCGGCGGGAATTCCGGCACCATGAGCGGCCTGAACAATACGGCGCAGTGATCTCAATACCGCCGGGTGGAGCGGTTGATACATGTGTGAGAGCTGTTCATTGCTGCGATCGATCGCCAGGGTGTACTGAATCAGGTCGTTCGTGCCGACACTGAAAAAGTCAACTTCGCGTGCCAGCAGATCAGCCAGGGTTACCGCCGCCGGTATTTCGATCATCACACCGACTCGCACCTCGCTGTCAAACGGGATCGCGGAAGCGGTCAGTTCGCTCTTGGCTTCCTCTAACAGTGTTTTTGCCCTGCGGACCTCCTCCATTCCCGAAATCATCGGGAACATGATTCTGACCGGGCCGTCGGCACTAACCCGTAAAATTGCCCGCAGCTGCTTTTTGAACTCATCCGGCATGCTCAATGACAAACGGATCGCCCGCACACCGAGGGCCGGATTGGCCTCCGCCTCGTGATCCATTCCTTCAAGCAGTTTGTCGCCGCCGGCATCCAGAGTCCGAATGGTAAGAGGATGCGGCGCAACCGCCTGCTGCATCGCCCGATATATTGTCAGCTGTTCTTCTTCATCCGGCATGAAGGGGCGATTCATAAAGAGCATCTCGGTACGGTACAGACCGACGCCGCTTCCCCCGTGCTCCAGTACGGAAGCACCCTCTTCCGGAATTTCGACATTTCCCCGCAACTGCACCACGTGGCCATCGCTCGTAACGGCAGGCAGAGGAGCGGTTTTCAGTAATTCATATTCAACATATTCATAATGCTGCTTGCGGCGCAGTGATGACTGAAACGTTTCCTGATCCGGATCAACAATTACCGCGCCGGACAGGCCGTCAACGATAACAGCGGCACCATCCAGCAGAAGATCGGTTATCCCCTCAACACCCATAACTGCAGGAAGATCAAGGGCACGCGCCAGAATGGCCGTATGTGACGTTCGCCCGCCAATCTCGGTTATGACAGCGAGAACATTGCTGCGATTAACCTGGAGCATGTCGGCGGGAGACAAATCATGTGCAGCGATAATTATCCTGCCGTCATGCTGCGGAAATGGTTCGACCGCTTCGCCGCTCATATTGCGCAGCACCCGTTCAACAACCGTCTCGACATCGCTGATACGTTCCCGGAGATACGGGTCATCGATCTGTGCAAATGTCTCGCGGTAGCGGTGCAGAGTCCGTCTGAGAGCGCCTTCGGCATTGATCATGCCGGTACTGATGATCTCTGCTGCTTCAGACACCAGGCGCTCATCGGCCAGTATCATCAGGTGGGTTTCAATAAAAAAGAGGTGGTCTTCGCCACTTGTTTCTGCGAGGCGGGTTTTAAGCGTTTCAAGCTCGATGCGGGTATCTTCAATCGCCTGAGTCAGGCGGGCTGTTTCATGGGAAACCGCTTCCAAGGGGATCTGAAACTCCGGAACGACCGAACGACGGCGATCAATGATGCACAGCTTCCCCATGGCAATCCCGGGCGAAGCCGCGATTCCGGAGAAGGTCCGCATGTCATTCCTCTCCAAAACCGGTGGCAATAAGGTCGCCTATAGCCTGAAAAGCCTCGACTTCATCTGCCCCGTCAACCGACAGACGGACAGAAGAACCCTTCGATGCCGCCAGCATCATAATGCCCATTATGCTTTTTCCGTTAACTTCAACATCATCCCGGGCCAGTTTCACGTCAGAGCTGAAACGACTGGAAGTCTTCACGAGTAGGGCCGATGCACGGGCGTGTAATCCGAGTTTATTTATGATCAGAAATTCTTTCCGGAGCATATTTCAGGTTTCCTTGGTCGGCAACCACCCCCAACCCCCTCCTTAAAGGAAGGATGGGGCTTTTAATCCCCCTCCTGTTTCAGGAGGGGCTAGGGGTGGTAAGGTTTTAGTTTCTTCACTTCAATAATTCTCCGGCGACGATAATTCCTTCGCGCCCCGTCCGATGCAGGTCAGCTGCAAGTTCGGCAACCGACATTCGTTCGCGTCTCGAACAGAACTCTATCAACATCGGCAGGTTCACTCCGGTAATAACTTCAATAAACCCCTCTTTCAAAAACGACATTGCCATATTGGATGGCGTACCGCCAAAAAGATCGGTCATGATAATAGCCCCGTCTGACTGCACCGCTTCAACCGCAGCGACGACGCGAGCCATGATATCATCCGCCCGTTCAGCGGGAACAACTTCCACGGTAGCGCAGCGCTCAATGGGCCCGACAATCATCTCTGCAGACTGCTTGAGAGCGGTCGCCAGACCGGCGTGTGTTACAAGTACTAATCCTATCATTTAAGCCCCTTTTCAATATCCCTGTGAATAACTCTCACTGAGGGCCACGTCTCCTGCAAATGCATTCCGGTCGCCTCTGCTATTGCAACAGAGCGATGACGTCCGCCGGTACAACCGATTGAAATCGTCAGGTATGATTTCCCTTCTTGCCGATGTGCGGGCAGCAGAATATCCAGCAGCGGAAAAAAATAATCAAGGAACTGCGCTGTAGCAACGGAATCGAGGACATAATCACGCACCGCGTCATCAAGGCCCGAATACTCTTTCAGTTCCGGTACAAAGAAAGGGTTCGGAAGAAAACGGACGTCCATGACGATGCTTGATTCCAGAGGCACCCCATACTTGAATCCGAATGACTGAACTTCGACTACCAGCTGATTTTCTTTTTCCTCACCCCTGATGATTCTCAAGATGAATTCCTTGAGCTGATGCACCGTAAACTCGGAGGTGTCGATAACTCTGGTCGCCAACTGCCTGAGACCGGCCAGAAGGTCCCGTTCAATACGGATAGCTTCAGAAACCGTGCACTGCTCATCCACAGGATGGCGTCTACGTGTTTCGGAAAAACGTCGCACCAGAATCTCGTCCAAGGCATCAAAGAAAAATATTTCAACCGTATGCCCGGCCCCGGTAATCTTGTGCAGGGCGCTTTCATACCCCTTAAAAAACTCCCGCCCCCGGATATCAGCGACCAGCACGATCCCTTTAAAAGTTTCACCGGATTTGCCGATCAAATCGACAAAACGCTTGAACAGCCGGACCGGCAGATTATCGATGCAGTAATACCCTTCATCTTCCAGGGCTCTGACCGCAGTAGATTTTCCGGATCCGGACATGCCGGTGATAACGATAATACGCATACCCTATTCTACCTCATCACCAATAGGCCTGGCTTCGATACGTGCCAGAAGGCGTTCCTGGAAATCACGGGCCGAGTGATACCCCATCCCTTTCAGCAGATTGTTTCGAGCGGCAACTTCGATAATCGAGCCCAGATTCCGACCGGGCCTGACCGGGATAATGAGATGCGGTATCTCGATGCCGAGAATCGTAACGGTGCGGTCATCAACGCCCAGCCGGTCATATTCATGCGATTCATCCCACTCCACCAGCTCCAGCTGCAAATCCACGATTTTCTTGTCCCGGATCGCCGAGACCCCGTAAAGATCCTTGATATTGATGATGCCAAGACCGCGGATCTCCATCAGATATTGAAGCGATTCCTCCGCCTGACCGATCAACACTGCCGGCATCTTCTTCTTTATGAATACCATGTCGTCTGCGACCAGACGATGTCCGCGCATCACAAGATCGAGGGCACATTCACTCTTGCCGATGCCGCTTTTTCCCGAGATAAGAACTCCGACCCCAAGCACATCCATCAGTACACCGTGCAGATGGGTAGTCGGCAACAGCCGTTCTTCAAGAAATTTGGTTATCAGTGATATGAAGGTTGATGATTGATGTGAGGTTGCAAGCACCGGGATAGCATGGGAATCTGCCAGATCGAGCAGGAGCTGGGGCGGCCGCAGGCTCTTGGTA
>JBAVTM010000592.1:0-5133 GCA_049696195.1 Desulfuromonadaceae bacterium
TTCAGATATATGCAATCATACTGCGGAGGTGATCAGGTGACCGTCACCCCGCAACTCCTCCACCATCACTTCAGCCAGGCCGGGCAGTTTTCCCGCCAGCAGCGGCGACAGTTCCACTCCGGCATCATAGGATTGCGGGATAACGCCGAACAGGGAGACTTTTTCCGGACAGCGATCGCGCAGGCCGGACAGCGTCAGGACTTCCTGGATGCCGATCTGGTGCGGCGACATCTTGACCGGCAGTCTGCCCAGCATAAAATCCTCCTTCTCGTAACGGTAGATGTCGCCGGGTTCCCCCTTGGCATCGATCACATCCACCAGAAAGACATGGTCGGCATCTTCCAGCATGTGAGTAACCATGATGCCGAGCGTACCGCCGTCATACAATTCCACCTCTTCTGGAAAACGGTAATGCTTTTGCAGATACTGGATGAAGTGGACACCGAAACCTTCGTCGGTGAGGAGCAGGTTGCCTGCGCCGAATATAAGTGTTTTCATTGTAGTTCCTTTTAAAAACAACCCCCCTCGATCCCCCCTTATCAGGGGGGAAGCCTTAAGTCTCCCCTGATAGGGGAGGTTTGGAGGGGTTGCTTTTGAATTCAATTACATCACCTTCACTTTCGTGATCTCTTTCCCGTCCGGGTCGATCGTATGCACCGCGCAGGCGATACAGGGGTCGAAGGAGTGGATCGTACGCAACACTTCCAGCGGTTTTTCGCTGTCAGCCACCGGGTTGCCCACCAGCGACGCTTCATAGGGGCCCAAGGCTCCCTTTTCATCTCGCGGTGAGGCGTTCCAGGTGGAAGGGACGACCGCCTGATAGTTCCTGATCTTCCTGTCCTTGATCACGATCCAGTGCGACAGCATGCCGCGCGGCGCTTCGTGAAAGCCAACCCCGCGGAACTCTCCCTTGGGAATCTCGGTGTGGTTGGCATAGACCTTGTCCCCCCTGGCGATATTCTCCACCAGTTTATCCAGGTACTCGATCGAATAGTCGGCCATCAGGTGGGCGCGGATGGCACGGGCGCCAAGCCGCCCCATGGTGGAGTGCAGGTCGCCGACTCCGACGCCGATCTTCCGGCAGGAATCGTCCACCAGTTTCCTAACCTTCTGGTTACCGCCGACGTAGGCGGCAAAAAGTTGTGCCGGCGGACCGACCTGCACCGGCCTGCCGTCAAAGCGGGGAGCCTTGCACCAGGAATATTTGCCGTTGTCCTCGAAATCGGTGTAGTGCGGTTTGGTCTCCCCTTCCCAGGGGTGATGGCTGCCATTTCCTTCGTACCAGGCATGGGCCACGTTTTCGGTGA
This sequence comes from Desulfuromonadaceae bacterium, assembly GCA_049696195.1. Taxonomy (GTDB): domain Bacteria; phylum Desulfobacterota; class Desulfuromonadia; order Geobacterales; family Pseudopelobacteraceae; genus JACRCG01. The sequence goes on from JBAVTM010000592.1 coordinate 1,308, forward strand.
TGCCGTTGATAAGGCCCGGATCCTGATGATTGGTGATGATGCGGGCCCCCTTGAGGTCGCCGTTGCTGATGATCGCGCCCGGCAGGGCAAACCTGGTGTTTTTGGTGTCTTCCGGCATCTCCGGCACGGCCAGATAATTGACGACCCCCTTGCCGTACGTGAACCACTCCTTGTAGGCCGAGGCGATCGCCAGCATGTCCGGGTAGTAGACCTTCTGCACGAAGTCACGAGTCTCTTCCATCAGGGAGCGGAGGGCGGCGATCTTTTCCATGTTGATGGTGGCCAGGTTATCCATGTTGACGGCTGTCGCGACCCCACCCACGCAGAGGTTCTGGATGTGCGGGTTTTTCCCCCCCAGGATCGCGCCCACCTGGGCCGCCTTGCGCTGATAGTCCAAGGCCTTCAGATAATGGGCCACGGCCATCAGGTTCGCTTCAGGCGGCAGCTTCATCGCCGGGTGCCCCCAGTAGCCGGAGGAAAAAATGCCGAGGCGGCCGGTTTCGACAAACGACTTCAGCTTGGCCTGAACCGCCCTGAACTCGGTCTCGCTGTTGCCGGACCAGTCGGAAATGCTCTGGGCCAGCCGGGCGGTCTTCTTCGGGTCGGCCTTGAGGGCCGAAACCACATCAACCCAGTCCAGTGCCGACAGATGATAGAAATGAACGATATGGTCCTGTACCGAATGCTGGGCCATGATCATATTGCGGATGTACTGGGCGTTGAGCGGCACCTCCACCTTGAGGGCGTGCTCCACCGAACGGATCGACGAGATCGCATGCACCGTCGTGCAGACGCCGCAGAAACGCTGGGCATAGATCCAGGCATCCTCCGGGGGGCGCCCCTGCAGAATGGTTTCAATGCCGCGCCACATCTGGGCCGACGACCAGGCATTGGTGACGGCGCCGCCGTTTACTTCCACATCGATTCTCAGGTGACCTTCGATACGGGTGACCGGGTCAAGGGTTATACGGGCCATTTATGTTACCTCCAGTATTTTAGAAATTTGTTCGCTTAATTGAATTTCAAACCAACCCCTCCCCCGCCTCCCCTTATCATGGGAGGAGCTGATAATCCCCCCTTGATAAGGGGGGCCAGGGTTGAGGGGATGGGTTAAGCCTTTTCCGCCGCGACGTGCTCTGCATCGAGCTGCTGCCGGGTATGCAGCTTCGGCAGGACCGGCAGGATCTTGACGATTACCTGATAGCCGAGAATCTCGAAGGCCACGATACCGACCGTGATCATCAGCTCGGCCAGGGCCGGGAAGTAATGCCACCCCTTGCCGGGATTGAAACCGATCAGATACACATTGAAGCGGTACAGAGCCCCCCCCAGAACGATCAGTGCGGCCGAGACGAACAGCCAGCGGATCGATTCACGCTTTTTGCCGCTGAACATCAGCAGCGAGCCGCCGGCAACCAGGCAGAACTCCAGCAGGAAAAAGCGCGAGTAGAAGTCCAGCGAGACCGCCGCCGCCAGTTGGCCGCGCCAGGCCAGATCGCCCACGACCACGCTGAGCCAGATAACCGTCAGCCAGGGGATGATGCGGGCCATTCCGGAAAGTTCTTTCGTTTCGAAGGGACGCTTGAAGGCTTAACAGGAGATAACGGATTCCAGGATGGCGATGGAGTAGCCGATGAACATGCAGTTGATCAGGAACAGCAGCGGCAGAAAACCGGTATGCCAGAGCGGGTGGAGCTTCGTTGAGGCGATCAGCAGCAAGGATCCGAGCGACGACTGGTGCATGGTCGGCAGGGTGATGCCGAGCACGATGATGAAGATCAGGACCTTGTCCAGACGCGGCTTCAACCAGGCAGCCAGATCCTTGACCTTGTCCAGGCGGTCGCCGATCCGTTCCGGACGCTCCATCCCCATGCGGGAATACAACCTGTCAAGGAGCAGCTGCAGGGTTTTCCATTCCGTCTTCTCCAGCGTCGTCAGAACGGCCGGCAGGAACTCCAGAAGCAGCACGGTCGTATAGGCCATGACGCAGAGGGCAACCTCGAACATGGCGGAGTTGACCTGCCACTTTGAAGGTATAAAGAAATTATAGGCGTTCCAGGGGCGGCCGACGTCCACCATGACCGAAAAACCGGCCAGGCCGTAACCGAACATGCTGGTCAGAACCGCCGAGCGGATCATCGGATGGTAATGCATGCGGTTGCGGATGTAGATCAGGATCGCCATGGCATAACCGCCGCAGGCGATGGCCGTGCCGGTGGCCACGTCATAGGTGATCCAGATGCCCCACGGATAGCCGTCACTCATGTTGGTGACCGCACCGATCCCCTTGATGAAGCGCACTGCGACCAGGGCGAAGCCGATCAGGGTCAGTGCCAGCAGCACGATAAAGGAGGGGGTCAGGATCTTGCCGTCATGCTTCTGGTATTCATCGTGACTCATGATCATCTCCCCCGTCTCCGGATGTTTCGGCCGGTTTTTTTTCCACGTCGCCGTGCCCCTTCATGTTTTTGAGCGCGATGAAACAGAGCGTGCCATAGAGGGCCACCGGGGCGATAAAGCCTTTGTAGATGGTGTGCTGGATCTTCTCGGAGAACTCCGCCGGAGCATCCTCATTGAGAACCGGGAGCCCCAGTTTGTTGAACTGCATGGCCGACAGGTAGAGGTGATTGGTGCCCCCCACTTCCTTTTCGCCGTAAATGTGATTGATGTATCTGCCGGGGTGCTCCTGCAGGCGTTTTTTCGCTTCCGCCAGCAGATCCTTGCGCGTACCGAAGGTGATCGCGCCCGTCGGACAGGCTTCTGCGCAGCCGGTAATGCCGTGTTTGACGAGATTGGTGTTTTTGCAGAGGTCACATTTGACGATCTGGGGAATCGCCTTGTCCCACTGGAACTTGGGGATGTTGAAGGCGCAGGCGATCTGGCAGTAGCGGCAGCCGATGCAGGCGTTCTTGTTGTAGTCCACGGTACCGGTCACGGCATCTCGGGTCATCGCACTGACCGGGCAGACCGATACACAGGACGGTTTCTGGCAGTGCATGCAGGAATATTTGACGTACGACCAGCTCTTTTCCGATTCCTTGAAAAGCTTGATCAGGGTACGGGTACTGCCGGACAGATCCTGGGGAGCGTCCCAGAGGCCATCGCTGTCGAACGACGCCTGTTCGTATGCGAGGCTGCCGTAGTCGCTGTTGACCCGTTTGCAGGCCGACATGCAGGCCTTGCAGCCGACACATTTGGTGGCGTCATAGAGCATGCCGATCGTTCCGTTGTTGACCGGGTGTACCCCGGATGCCGATGCGGCGCCACGCCCCGCCAAAAGTGCCGCCCCGGTTGCTCCGATGATCTTGAAAAACTGACGCCTACTCGGTTTTGCCATGATCATCCCCCTTCCCGGGTCCGTCCGGGAGTTTTTTTGCCATCATGACCCCCACACCGATGGCGGCTCCGGCAGCCAGACCGATGACACCGGTCGTCAGCGGATCAGGCCCCTTCCCCTTGTCCTTGAGATCGACCGGGGCGTAACTGTCGAACGGTGTCGGCTCGTGGATCTGAACCTTGTCGGCAATGGCGGTTTTAAAGAGCAGATCCGGTTCGGTGCAGCCGATACAGGGGTGACCGATCCCTACCGGCCAGGCCACGCCGTCATTGAAGCGAACCACCGAACAGTTGGCATAGGTTGCAGGCCCTTTGCACCCCAACTTGTAGAGGCAGTACCCTTCGGCGTGGGTCGTGTCACCATATGCCTTGGCAAAGCGGCCGGCATCGAAATGGGCACGGCGCTCACAATGTTCATGGATCTTGCGGCCGTAGGCGAACTTCGGTCGCCCCAACCCATCCAGTTCCGGCAGTTTGTTGAAGGTTACAT
>JBAVTM010000593.1:0-2503 GCA_049696195.1 Desulfuromonadaceae bacterium
GGTCCATATCGAACTTCAGCCGGTCAGGGATGAGCTTGACCTGCTGTACGAAGCGGCCCGGTCAAACTCCGTACATGAGCTGATGGAGTCTCTGAAACGTCTGCTCCCCGAATTCAAGCCCTCCTACAGTTTTATCGGTGAAGCGCCGCTGACATTCCAACGCGTGCGTCCCGACCTGTTCCCCACCACTTCTTCCGTCTCCGCTAAAGTGCTGCCGTTGAGAAAGACTTGAAAGCAATTTGTAAAGCAATTTTGGATTTTGGATTTTGAATTTTGAATTGAAAAGCTGGAAAGCATAAAAGAAATCTGAAAACAATTTGAATTTTGGGTAAGAAATGAAAGAAGACAACATTATTCAGAAGAAAAGTTATGATTTCGCTCTTCAGATCATTGCACTCTATCGGAAGCTCTGTAAGGCCAACGAGTTTGTCTTGTCGAAACAGTTGCTTCGGTCTGGTACGAGCATCGGAGCGAATGTTGAGGAAGCACAGGCGGGGCAGAGTCGGGCTGATTTTATTTCCAAGATATCAATTGCATCAAAAGAGGCGAGAGAAACAAACTATTGGCTGCGATTGTTACGGGATAGCAAAATCCTTGATGAAGCTGATGTCAAATTGCTTCTGTCGGAATCAGATGCGATAATAAAAATCCTCACTTCGATTGTAAAATCAACAACTGAAAGTAATTCAAAATCCAGAATTCAAAAGTCAAAATTGTTATAAGTATAAGAACGGATGTCTGAATGTATAGGAATGAAAAAAACAATTCAAAATTCAAAATTCAAAATTCAAAATTAATCTACACTCTCGCTCTCGTAGTCACGCTGGTACTTTCCGCTACTCCTCTTTGGGCGTTTTCCTCCGCCAACATTCCGCTCGACAGCCCTCTGTATGGGTACCTGGACAAGCTGGCCGGGTTCGGCCTGATATCGGGTGATTTCAAGGGGATCAAGCCGTTCAGCAAGGGGGAGGCGGCCCGGCTGCTGCTGGAGGCGGAAAAAAACCTTGCGGCGGGGAGTTCCACCAACGACCGGTTTGCCGGGGAGTTGACCGGGCGGATACGGGAGTTGATACCCCGTGAGGTTGCGCTCCGGGAAAATCCCGACGAAAAACCGCCTTTGTTTGACGGCAATCCGGTGTCATCCCTGCGGCTGCGCTATGTATACCTGGATGGAGCGCCCCGGGATTTCCGGCGCGATGTACATGATCCGGGGAACGACGGCGTCTTCGGCATCGGCTCGGGGTTGCGGCCGAAAAATCCGCCTACAGCCGTTGCCCATCAGCGTGGGAGCGAGGGGACACCGCTCTTGGAGAACAACAACGGTGTCGTCTACGAAGATGGCCACACCGGGGAACTCCGCTGGGGCTCAGAGTTGTATCTGAGTGATCGTGGCGCCATGTTGCTGGAACCGTATGTGCAGACCACCGGCGACAATACCCGGATTCGCCTCAACCGGGGGTATCTGAAACTGGGTGGCGGGATCCTTGAACTGGAAGCGGGCAAGGATGAAAACTGGCTGGGATTAGGGTATCGTGGGAATATTACGCTGACCAATAATGCCGAGAATTTTACTCAGGTCAAGATCTCCAGTCCCGAGCCCTTTGACGTGAAGTACATCGGTGCGATGAAGTACGCCGTCATCGCGTCCCGGTTCGAAAAGACCACTGTTGATGGGGTGGAGCGGCAGCCGTGGTTTTATGCGGTCAAGCTCTCGGTCAAGCCGACCGGAAATTTGGAAATCGGCTTCAATCTGGGGCGGCAGGTGGGGGGGCCGGGGGTTAAAAACTCCCTCGGCGATACCCTGCGCGGCCTGGTTGGCGGCACCTCTGCCGATAACTCCAACGGACTGGCCGGGTTTGAAGCCCGCTATCGCATTCCCTCTCTGCGCAATACGGAGCTGTACGGGGAGTTTTCGGGTGAGGATACGGCATCGTTCTGGCCGATTGTCGAGAGTTACGTCGCCGGCTTCTATGTCCCGCGCCTGACGGATGACGGGAGGAACGACTTCCGCTTCGAGTTTTTTCAGGGCAACCAGATCCTCTATACACATGGCACCTTTCCGAATGGGTACATCTACAAGGACATGCCGATCGGCCATTCGCAGGGGGGGGCGACGCAGGATTTCTTCTTCCGCCTCAGTCACTGGTTCGGCGTGCGCAGCAATCTGGCGCTGGAATACATCTATACCACCCGCGGGATGGTGGGACGGGTGGGTGTGCAGGCGGTCGAGAAAAAACATGCCGGGCGGGTTTTCTGGGATCTGCCGCTGACGGCTGATCTGGATGCCCAGGTCGGATACGGAATCGAGAGAATCACCAACCTGAACCTGACCGATGGGGTTGATCGCACCAACCAGCTGCTGAAGTTCGAGGTCAGGAAGCAATTTTGAATTCTGGATTTTGAATTATGAATTGAATGCTTGAATAATCAAAAATCCAAATTGTAGTCTAATGTCTGAAGTGGATTTTGAATGCCTGATTGTATATGATAGGCGATTCTGATT
>JBAVTM010000594.1:0-1505 GCA_049696195.1 Desulfuromonadaceae bacterium
TGTTCGGCGGCCGGCCAGTACCCGAGCGCAAAGAGGGAGCCGGCGGCGGCAACCAGAAAGACCGGCAGCAGGAAAAATGCCGAAAGGGGATCGATGACAAGCTCGCAGGGGCCGAACGGCAGGCTCCAATCAAGCAGGTAGGTAGTCGTTGTATGACTGAAGAGGAGCTTCAGGGAGGCCGGAATTCCGGCCATGGCGGCCAGGATGGTGGCTGCTGCCGCTATGATCTGACCGTGACCCGGTTTTCGAAGGAACAGGCCGGGGATGCCGGCACAGCCGATAGCAAGCGCGGCGATCAGCGCCACGAGCGCAGGATCAAACAGACCCTGCAGGTAGGAATACATACAAAGAACTCCTTGTGAATAGGTCTGAACAGGTCAAACAGGAGACGGAGCAAAACGATTCCAGCGGGGATAGATACTGAACCTGAAGCGTATACGTGTCAATTAAAAAGTGTAGCAATAACAGTCAATTTATTCATCCAGGCCGACAAGAAGGAACATAATTTTAAACAAAAGATTAATTCTTGGTTTTAAAACGTTGCGTCGTTGCGGCGTCGCGATGAGTAATGACTTTACACCTTCCGCCCTTCATGTTCACAGATGGTACGTATCTGGTGGGCAAGTCCTTAATATTTCACATCCATCGCTTCATCGCTGACTCTCCCTGTCAGCCACCAGATAAAAACCGGGTCAATCACATGCCAGACGCTATCAGAGTCTTTTTCAATGTAGTCCAGAAGTTCCAGCTGTTTGAGCGAATTCCGAACGGCGTTGACCGATCCGAGATTGTGTGTGCGCATGAATTTTGTCGCCATGATCTGTTTTGCCGGTTCCCTGGCAATGGCACGGAGCAATAGACGCTGTTGTGGTGCCAAGCCTTGAATGGCGTATTCGAATGCCGTCCCTTCGGAAAAGACCAGACTTCTCATCGCCATTTTTATTTCAGCCCAAGTAACTTCGGAACCGGCCAGTTCATAGATGTGATGGGCAAATTTTTGGGCATAGTAGGGATAGCAATCGACGAGTTCCGCCAGGTGGGCAGCCATCTCTTTTGAACAGGTGATGCCGTTATCGGTGAATTGCTTTGAAAGGAATTCCGCCAGCTCTTCCTGCGGCAGCGATTGAAGCGGATAATCAAAAGCGCTCTGAAAAAACGGCCTCTGCCGCTCGTTAAACATCCCGAGCAGAAGCCTGCGACGGCTACCGACAAAAAAATGAGATGCTTTGTATTGTTGAATATGAGACCGCAATGCGGCTTCAATTTTCACTGCATCCGGCAGAACCACGATTTCCTGGAATTCATCCAGTGCGATATGAACCAATGCGCCGGTATTGTCGATAAATTGCCGCAGTGACTCCATGGTTTCATTGAGGAGCGGCAATCCGGTCCTGCCCGCAGATGAAGACTCAACCGTCAATTCTACGCCACCATCAGCATCAGGACGGAGCACCGGCCGAAAAGTCGTCAGAAATTTGAGAGCGCTTTTCCAAAGAGGTTCATTC
>JBAVTM010000595.1:0-2956 GCA_049696195.1 Desulfuromonadaceae bacterium
CTCCAGAATTTCCACACGGTTGGCGGCAACGCGCACCACGAGCTGTGGCCGGTCAACCACCTCGGGAAGCGTAACCGGCCCGACGGCAACCGACGGGACCGCTGCGGCTGAGGCAGCGGCCTCTACCTGTGCGCCGGACTCCAGGGTGTAGAAGGTCACCCGCGGTGATCTGCTGCAGCCGGCCAACGCCACGGCCAAGCTGAGGGTTACTATCCAGATGGCACATCTGCGCATCATTGTTTGTCCTCCCGTTTGCCGCGAATCAAGGATTCCGGGTGCTGCTCCAGGTAATCGCCGAGCACCCGCAGCGACTGTGCAGCGCGCGACACCTCCCGCATGGTCTCGTGCAGATCCAGCTGCACCGGCCCATCGCCGGCAAGGACCTGGCTTGCGCCGCCAAGGGTCTTGCGCGCCTCTCCAAGCGTCTTGCGCACGTCCTCCAGGGATTGCCGAGTCTCAACAAGTACCGCGCGGGCCTCCGGAATCACCGCACCGTCCACGTTTTTCAAGAGCTTGTCGGCGCTCTTCAGGGTGGCGTCCAGGGAATGAAGCGTCTTTCCGGCGTCACCGGCAAGCTCCTCAAGCGGTATTTTTTCAATCTTCTGGGCGATCAGCAGCAGCTTCTTCTGCAACTGGTCCATGGAGCCGGGAACGACTGGAAACCTGGGCGGGTTCGTGCTCCAGTCTATTTTCGCAGGCTTCGCCTTGGGAAAGAAATCCAGCGCGACAAACTGTTGCCCGGTCAACAGACTCCCACTTTTAATTTCCGCACGAAAACCGTGCGCGACGAGGGAATCAAGGAGCGGCCGGGATTCCTGGGGCTTGACCGGCCGCCCATTGCCGCGGTACCGGGCCCCCAGCCGTTCCGGATAGAACTGTATCTGGACCGGGATGGAGATCTCCGGTTTTTTGGAGTCCAGCGCCACATCGATCTTCGTCACCTCACCCACGGTTACACCCCGCAGATCCACCGAGGCGCCAACCGCCAGGCCGAGTACAGATTCCTTGAACACCAGAAGATAGGTCTCAGCCGTTTCCGCGTGTTTCAAGGCCTCGTCCTTGGTCAGAAACAGGGGAAAAACAGTGTCGGGGGTGGCGGACGGCGCGTCAAGCCGGTCTTGCGGAGTTTGAAAGGAGATGCCTCCCAGGAGGATCGAGAGCATGGATTCCGTATTTATTTTCACGCCGCTGGCGTTGAGGGAAAGGTCGACGCCGCTGGCGTGCCAGAAGACGGAGTTGGTCTTTACATATTGATCGAAGGGGGCCCGGATGAAGGCCTTGATGGTGACACCTTTGCCGTCGCGGTCCAGTTCGGTGGCGATCACCTGTCCAACCTGCATGCGGCGGTAAAAAATCGGCGAGGATGCGTCAATCGATCCGGCGTCGGCAGCGTGCAGGACAAACTGGCGGCCGGGCACGTCCAGGGAAACGGCGGGCGGCGTCTCTACACCGATGAATTCGTCCCGGCTCTCGGTCGAGGTACCGGCGTCGACGCCGATATAAGACCCGCCGATCAACGTGCCGAGACCGGTGACACTGCCGCCCGAGATGCGGGCACGAACTACCCAGAACCGGGTATCCTTCACCAGGAGCCCTCTGGCATCCTTCGTCAGTTCGGCGGTTACGACCACGCGAGAACGGTCCTTGGCGATGGCAAGCCCTTTAACTTCACCGATCTGTACATCCTTGTACTTGATCTTGGTCTTGCCCACTTCCATCCCTTCACCGGTATTAAAGGTGATTGTGATGGTTTCTCCACGGTTTATGAAGGCCTGGACACCGAGCGAAAGGCCGATGAGAGCCGCGAGGATGGGGATGATCCAGACCAACTGGACCGAGAAGCGCCGGTTCGGCTCGCTGACTGCGTCAGGAATATTTAAAGATTCGGGCTGTTGAGGCGTATCGGTCATGAAGTTCTCTCTTTCTGAAGTGGGTCCCAGATCAGGCGCGGATCGAATTGCATGGACGCGAACATGGTCAGCACAACGACGGCGCCAAAAGCAAGCGCGGCCGGTCCCGCCTTGACCGTCGCCATGGAACCGAGTTGCACCAGTGCGGCCAGGAGCGTCACCACGTAGATATCCAGCATCGACCAGCGGCCGACCAGCTCCACCAACCGGTAAAGGCGCGTGCGTTGCCTGGGGTTCCACCTGGAGCGGCGCTGCACCGACACGAGCAGCAGGGTGAGTGAGATCATCTTAAGCAGCGGGATCGTGACGCTGGCGATGAAAACGATTACGGCAATCACCCACGAGCCTGTTCTCCAAAGCTCGACCACGCCGCTTATGATCGTGTCCTTCCTGTAGCTGATGAGCGAACCGGTCTCCATCATCGTCAGGAGGTTCGCGGGGATATAGAGGATATAAGCGGCGACCAGCAGCGACCAGCAGCGCGACACGCTGCCGGGCTTGCGGAAGTGCAGGGAGGCGCCGCAACGGGGACAGTGCGCCGGAACCGACGCCCGTTCCACCCTGGATACGAGGTTGCAGACGTGACAGGAGCAATACCCCAGCATGGCGGCGCTCTGCGCCATATTCTTCATGCGAGGGTCTCCGCGCCCGGCTTCCTCTCCAGGCGGGCCCAGACATCGCGGGCGCTGAACGATGCGGCGGCGGCAGCCAGCAGGAAGGTCAGGCACCCGAAAGACCAGAGGGCGACCCCGGGGATGACCTTGAACGAGCTGGTGAGCTTCACCAGCGAAACCAGCACGCCGAGCGTGAACACCTCCACCATACCCCACGGTTCGACTATCTGCATCATGCGCAGAAAGTGGGTGTATCCGGCAGGGACCTGGCGGAGTTTGAGCGGCAACAGGAGATAGGTCATCGTGACGAGTTCCAGGGCCGGGATGAGGATGGTGGTCAGGAACACAAGCAGCGAAATGAACTGCATCTCCTGGTCCCAGAGGGAACGCACGGCGCCGAGCAGGTTGATCGCGCTGCGCACCCCCTGGACC
>JBAVTM010000596.1:0-4203 GCA_049696195.1 Desulfuromonadaceae bacterium
GTGACGGTGAATGCGGTCAGATGATGGGCGGATTCGGCAAGAAGGGTATGGGCGGTTGCGGCAAGGGGATGGGTGGGTGTAACAGCGGCCCCTGCGCCCCTGGTGGCGGCCGAAAGTAATCGGCAGGGCGGCGGATCACTTTCTGCAGTCTGTATTTTTTTTGGAGGTGACAGGTGTCTATGAGCTGGGATGAACGCTACCGCGAACCGGGTTTTGCCTACGGTACTGCCCCGAATGAATTTCTCGCTTCGATCGTTCACAGGATTCCGCACGGGAAAATTTTGTCACTTGCGGAGGGTGAAGGAAGGAACGCTGTTTACCTGGCCTCGCTGGGATATCAGGTGACCGGAGTTGACGGTTCGGCAGTCGGGCTGCGTAAAGCAGAGGAGCTGGCAGCGGAAAAAGACGTTGTCATTACCACCATACACGCCGATTTGAGGGCGTTCGAAATTGGACCGGAGCAGTGGGATGCCGTCATCGCCTGTTATTGCCACGTGCCTCCGGAAATCCGGGTGCCGCTCCATCGGGCGGCGGTGAGGGGACTGAAATCTGGCGGCATCTTTGTGCTGGAGGCATTCAGCAAGGAGCAGCTTGCCTATGGTACCGGAGGCCCCCAATCGCTCGATATGCTTATCTCTCTGGATGAGCTGACGCGGGAGCTTGACGGACTGGAATTAGTCCATGCGGTCAAGGTCGAACGGGATGTGCGTGAGGGGAGCAAACATACCGGCCTTGCATCGGTAGTGCAGGTGATAGGCATTAAACCATGATCTACGGAGATTTGCAGGAAGCGTTCGCGGTTCTGACTACAGGGGTGATTTATTTAAATATATTGACATACATATAATTGCATTGTATTCTGTGCATAACCACAAAATAACGAGGGTATACATTGAAAGTATGTTTTCCGGTTTATTTATGCGGAGGAGTCTCTTTATGAATCGGTGTGAGGTGGCAAATGGCTTGTGAATTGATGGCGTATTGTCAGTTCTTTACCGACAAAATGGAATCCTTCCCCAAGAGTGCGGATTACATAATACAGAAGCTGTGCATTGGAGATCATACCGCCTGCAACAGATTTAAAATCTATAAGGAATTCGGCGGAAAAGATATCCCGCCAGGTCTTGACCCTGACGATACTGAAGAAGTAAAGAAGATCATACAGTGTCTGCGAAAAAAGCAGGGGCTCGAGGGGGGATCAGGCTAGCAGTTCCGTGCACAACCGTCGTTATCCCTGAAAAAAAGTGCAGTAAACGGAACACGTACGATCTGCAGATATGCTGTGCGTATCCGGAAAGTGTTTGCCTGTGTTAAGCAATACTGTAGTTCGCCTCACGCTCAAGGAGGTGGCATGAAACGCGTAGTGGCGAAAAACTCTTCAATGTCGCGGTGAAAGGCGTGATGTTCCCTCAGGTTGAAAAATGACGCTATATTCAAGACTATATTTTACAAGAATGGATAAGGAGTACTTCTAATGGGAAAAATATTTTCAATCGTTATGGTTATGGCACTTGTGATCTTTTCTTCGCTTGCTGTTGTCAGAACCGCCAGTGCCGAAGAATTAAAAATGACCGGCACAATTTCAAAAATCGAGCTTTCGGCGGATGGTACATCTGCGGTAGCAGCATTAAAAGACAGCAAGACGGAAGTTTTGGTCACGATCACCGTCATTGATGAACTTACCCTCGACAAGTTCAAGGACAAGCGCATCGTTGAAGGAGATGAAATTCGCACAAAGTATGAAAAATCAGGCGCCACAAACACGAGTAAGATGTTCAAAAAAACGGCCGGCTGCTGAGTTTGTTTCAGGCGGCACGCGGGCTTAAATGATTAAACCCGTTAGATCTGCGATGTATGTCGCGTTACAACACCAGGGAAGGGGCAAGTATCAACCCTGCTGCATTCGAAAGCTGCTCGAGTTGCATCAGGGTAGCGAAGTGTACCCTGATGCCAAAGTGTCCGTTGTGCGGGATGGGGCGTGATTATTTCACGCCCCATCTCAATGATTTCCGGGCTTGCCCGGTTATGGGTGTTGCCAGTCTCCTCCGGGTAGTTGCGGGTGCCAATCCGCGTGACACCATGGAAAAGTCCGGGAAGCGGCGGGGGCAAACCGTTCCTGCTATCGGGAAACTCTTTGAAATGCTGAACGTCAGACACTGCACGGTGAAAAAGTGATCATGGAGCCGCCTGAGTTCGAGATTACCACCCGGCTTCCGTAGTATGCCTTTCCTCCCGGAATGGAGTTCTTTATCACCCATGACCAATCATTCGTACTAAACGAGTATCAATTTAATGCAGCTTGTATTGAATATTAGAATCTGATACGTTGGCAAAATGAATATGTTGGTTAAACATAGTCGATACATTCGCTTCATAATCCTCCTCATACCCCTGTTCCTGGTTTTTTTCGGGATGAGGGTACCCGATTTTTCCCGTCCACATAAGCCTAAACCGATGCGTCGTGCGGTTCTGGATAAAACACCGGCTCATAATGTGCTGCAATCTATCGTAAAGATAGATATAGATCCCTGTATAACAAGTCTGCCTACCATCGTTTTTCTTGCCACGGAAGAACATTCTCCTGAAGTACACTCCATTCATTCGCCAGTACCCCTTTTGTTGCTGAGCCCTTTCCCTCCACGAGCTCCACCGGTATCACCCACACTCGCATAAGCAACACTCTTTGAATCCAGTAGTTTCCTTGACTCTGAATTAGACGCCGATGTGCGCCTGAATTCTACAATTTCATATTTAAAGGAGTTCCTCCCATGTTAAAGCGCGTATCGTTTTATGCTGTTTTCGTGTTTCTTGTTGGTGTATTCATGACTGCCGGCTGTGCAAAGCAGGACGTTGTTAAGAAGGATGAAGGAATCGCACCGGTACCTGTTGCCAAGCACGTTGATCCTCCCAAGTCCAGCGATTCAAAGGCCAGTGCATCACCATCCAAACAGGCCGCTACAACTCCGGCCTCGCAAGCCACTTCCTCTCAGACATCAGCTCAACAGTCACAGAAAGCATCATCCATAGCGGAACTGCAGTCTGCTCTGAATAAAATATACTTCGATTTTGATTCCGCCGATCTGTCTGAATCCGCACGCAGCGCATTGGCTATAAATGCCGCGGTATTGACGAAGGAATCAACGGCCAAAATACGAATTGAGGGTAACTGTGACGAGCGAGGCTCTGCAGAGTACAACCTCGCACTTGGCGAACGCCGCGCTAAAGCGGCGCAACAATACTTGTCCACCATGGGTGTCAAGCCTGACCGCCTGTCCATCATCAGTTACGGTAAAGAAAAGCCGGCCGTTGTCGGGAGTGATGAGGCCGCCTGGGCTAAAAACCGCCGTGATGAGTTTTTGGTTATAACAAAATAATTATGCCTCCCCCCGGTTCTGCCGGGGGGAGGCATCTTGTCACTACGTTGATTGGAAAAACAACTATGAACTGCTTCTATACAACGATATCTCGTATAAGTGTTCTGGTGGCGGTGATAATTTTCTGCTGCGGCTTTAGTTGGGGGGTGGGAAGGTCCGATCCCTGCGAAGAAGCACGTACTGCCATCGATACATTCCCATCAGTTACAGATCCTGTCAAAAGAGCGAAAATGGAAGATACCGTTCTTAAAGCGTGCCCAAATGGTGCCGCCGGTCTGTTCATTAAAGCCCTGCACACAGAGAAAGCTTCGAATTCTCACGCCGCCATTACCCTCTACCGCGCGGCCTTGGCAAAGGATACCTCCATTGCCGAGGCCCATGGCAACCTTGGCCTGCTTCTTCTGGAACGTGGTCAAGATGAAGAAGCTTCGGTCGAACTGACCAGAGGTCTCCTGGGGCGGTCCGATCCCCGCTATCACCGCGCTATTGCTCACATCATGAGTGATGGGTCACTTCCCTCTCTGGCCCTCTATCACTATGACGAAGCACTAAAAGCATTCCCTGATGACGTGGAAATCCATGAAGGCAGAGCGGAGGCGTATGTTCAACTTGGGCAATATGACAAAGCTGGAGAAGCGTTTATTCGATTGAAGGCGCTAAAGCCCAAAGAAGTGAAGTACATGCTTGGGCTTGCTGGTGTTTATCGGAAGTCCGGGCTACTTGACCGGGCGATCAAAGAGCTGCGGTTATACGTTCGCGACAATCCATCGGACAGGGAAGGGCACCGACTGTTGGCTGAGGCGCTGATGGAGAAGGGTGAGCGGGAGAC
>JBAVTM010000597.1:0-2512 GCA_049696195.1 Desulfuromonadaceae bacterium
ATCCCGGTCGACAACCTGTACGCAGCACCGGTTATTCTTGATTATCTTAAAGATCGTTTCAAGGGCGAACAGGTCGTCATGGTTTCTCCTGACGCCGGTGGCACCGAGAGGGCCCGCGCGTTTGCCAAGCGCCTGGAATATTCACTTGCCGTTATTGACAAGCGCCGTACCGGCCCTAACGTTGCTGAGGTAATGCACCTGATCGGTGATGTTCGCGACAAGATAGCCATTATCCTCGACGACATGATCGATACCGCCGGCACCCTGACCCAGGCGGCCAAAGCGCTCAAAGCGAACGGCGCCAAGGCCATCTATGCCTGTGCCACTCATGGGGTGTTGTCAGGCCCGGCAATAGAACGCATCAACGCCTCAGACATTGAAGAGGTCGTCTTGACTGACACAATACCTGACGGCGCCAGTGCTGCCTTGACAACCAAAATCAGAATGCTTTCTGTGTCTGACCTGTTGGCAGAGGCGATCAGACGTATTCATGAGGATGAATCAGTAAGCTCGCTATTTGTATAACTAGTACAAATCATATCGATTATGAATAGGACGGGGTCGACCCGTCACTACACGTGGAGGAACGTATGCAACAGAAACAAATGAACATTGAACTGCGCACCAAGACCGGTACAGGCGTAAGCCGAAGACTTCGCATGGCTGATATGGTACCGGGTGTTGTTTACGGCAAGGGGCTTGACCCTATTACTGTCAGCATTAAGGTCCGTGATCTGCAGGAAGCGATTTCCGGTGCAGGTGGACAGAACAATCTGATCACCCTGATTGGCGGCGGAAGCCTGGACCAGAATATTGCAATTGTTGCAGATATTCAGCGTGACCCGCTCAAGCGCACCTTCAAGCACGTTGACCTCCATCGCATCAATCCGAATGAAAAACTTCGGGTCACCGTTCCTGTCGTTCTGACCGGCACGGCGATCGGGGTAAAAGAAGGGGGGCTGCTTGACCTGGCTCACCACGAACTGCATATAGAATGCCTTCCGGGTAACATCCCCGACAGCATCGTCATTGACGTAACTGATCTTAAAATTGCCCACTCGATCCATATCAGCGAGATTCCCCTCCCTGAAGGTATCGTCCTCCTTGACCAGCCCAAGATTCCCGTTGTCAGCGTTCTTGGCAGAGCCAAGGAAGAAGAAGCTCCGGCTGCTGCATAGCAGTTCAACATCACGTATGAGTACCTATATAGTTGCGGGGCTGGGAAATCCCGGCCCCATCTATCAATGGACCCGCCACAACGCGGGTTTTCTTTTTTTGGATCATCTTGCAGATCTGGAAAATATTTCCATTACTAAAAAGTCGTTCTCCGCTCTTTCCGGAGAATGGAATTTTGCCGGTCATCGCCTGATACTGCTTAAGCCGCAGACGTTCATGAATTTATCCGGAAAGTCGGTCATGCAGTCCCTCCAATTCCATAAGCTCCCGATTTCAAATCTGATCGTCATCCATGATGAGCTTGATCTACCGTTTGGGGTCGTACGCTTCAAGCATGGGGGCGGGCATGGCGGCCACAATGGTTTACGCTCTATCATGGAAAACCTGGGCAAAGGCGACTTTATCCGGCTTCGTATCGGCATCGGAAAATCACCGCACGGTGACACAACAGGTCATGTTCTTGGGAAGATTCCCCCCGATCAGATGGAAGGACTTTCCCGTGTACTTGATGGCGGCATGGAAATGCTTAAAGTAATGCTTAAAGAAGGGCTCCCTAAATCGATGAGTCTCTATAACAACAAGAACTTTCTGGAAGGATAGGTTTATGGGTTTTAACTGCGGAATAGTCGGACTGCCGAATGTTGGCAAATCTACCATCTTTAATGCTCTCACTTCGGCCGGTGCCGAATCGGCAAATTATCCATTTTGCACAATCGAACCGAATGTCGGTATCGTTCAGGTACCTGACCCCCGAATGGACCAATTGTCGGCAATCGTCAACCCCCAAAAAACACAGCCAACGACTATTGAATTTGTCGACATCGCCGGCCTTGTCAAGGGAGCCAGCCAGGGAGAAGGTCTCGGGAACCAGTTTCTTGGCCACATCCGCAGTGTTGACGCGATCGTG
Organism: Desulfuromonadaceae bacterium; assembly: GCA_049696195.1. GTDB lineage: Bacteria > Desulfobacterota > Desulfuromonadia > Geobacterales > Pseudopelobacteraceae > JACRCG01. The sequence goes on from JBAVTM010000597.1 coordinate 2,084, forward strand.
CATGTCGTGCGCTGTTTCGATGACGACAATATTGTCCATGTGAATGGCCGTGTTTCCCCTGCTGATGACATTGAAGTCATTAACACCGAACTCGCTCTGGCTGACCTTGATACGATCGAAAAAAAATTGCAGCGCGCTGAAAAAATGGCGCGCAGCGGCGACAAAAAGGCAAAGGATGAGGTTGATTTTTACCTTCGGGTACGGGGTCTTCTTGAACAGGTCAAAAAGCTTCAGGGAGTTGCCCAGAACGAGGACGAAAGAATCTGGATGCGCGATCTGCATCTCCTGACCGACAAGCCGGTGCTTTATGTTGCAAACGTAGCAGAAGACGACCTGAAAGGGAGCCACCCTAACGTCGCCATGGTCCGTGAAATTGCCGCATCTGAAGGAGCCGGTGTCGTGGTTATCTGCGGCAAGCTGGAGGCGGAA
>JBAVTM010000598.1:0-1563 GCA_049696195.1 Desulfuromonadaceae bacterium
AAGGCGACCCAGATCGCGCCGCAGGCAACGGCTTCAACCGTACGGCGTGGCATGAGCCGGCCGAACAGGGCGTTGAACAGGCCGCCTGAGAGCGGAAACATGAGTATGAGAGCGAGGTAGAGTTTCATGTCACCCCTTCATCTCGCTGAACATATCCGTATCGACCGTATTGCGCCGCCGATGCAGATAAACCACCATCGCCAGCGCCAGTGACACTTCGGCCGAGGTCAGCGCCATGATGAAGAGTGCGAACAGTTGGCCGTCGGGATTGCCCCAGCGGGCCGAGCCGGCCACAAAGACCAGCATGACCGCATTCAGCATGACCTCGATGCTGACCAGCATCATGATCAGGTTGGCGCGCCAGGCCAAAAGGCCTCCCATGCCGATGAAGAACAGCAGGCCTGCAAGGGCCAGAATATGTTCCAACGGGACGATCATAGCGGCACCCCCTCACCCGGCCCACCCCTCTCTCTATCTCTCCCCCCGAGGGGGAGAGCATTCATTGCCCTCTCCTTTCGGGAGAGGGATTGGGTGAGGGACTGGCCACCCTCTCCTTTAGGCCCGACGTTTGGGTCCTCAGGGAGAGGGGTTGGGGGTGAGGGGGAATTTTGTCTCCCCAGATACAGCGCCCCCACCAGGGCAAACAGCAGCTGCAGCGACACAAGCTCTACCGCCAGGCCATGCTCCTGGAAGAGGCGCCGGGCAACCTCGCGGATCGGCAGAGCCGCGGGAGCAGCGCCCCCCGGTGCGTGCCGCGCTGCGATCACGGTAACGAGGGAAGCGATGCTGACGGCTGATAGCAGTGCTGCCGGGAGCCATTCCCGCCAGCCGGGTGACATTCCCCTTTCCGGGTGCCCCAGATCAAGCATCATGATCACGAACAGGAACAGCACCATGATGGCGCCGGCGTAGATGATCACCTCGAAGGCCGCCACCAGCGGCGCCATCAGCAGGTAGAAGATCGTCGCCATGCTGAACAGGGAGGTGACCAGATACAAAATGGCATGTACCGGGTGCTTCTCGGTGATGGCGAGGAGTGTGCCGATCAGGGCGACTGCGGCCAGTATGTAGAAGATGGTTTGTTCGATCATGGCATCAGCGACCTGACATCCACCGGCGGCGTCTCCTCCAGCCCGTTACCACGCGCCTGTGTTATGCCGATCCCCGCGTGCCGGTAGAAATTGTAGGACGCATCCTTGCCGCAGCCGTCAATCAGCAGATCTTCCTTTTCGTAGAGCAGATCCATGACGTCCCGCGTGCAGATCTCGTAGTCAGGCGTCATCTGGATCGCCAGGGTCGGGCACGCCTCGGCACAGAGGCCGCAGAAGATGCAGCGCGAAAAGTTGATCCGGAACCAGGCCGCATAACGGCGCCCATCCTCCCGTTCGGCCGATTGCATCGAAATGCAGTCAACCGGGCAGGCTGCAGAGCAGAGATAACAGCCGACGCAGCGCTCATCGCCATCCGGGTCGCGCGTGAGGACAATCCGGGCCCGAAAACGGGGGTAGGGGACCCGCTTCTCTTCCGGATACTGGACCGTCACCGGCTTGCGCAGCATGTGGG
>JBAVTM010000599.1:0-11628 GCA_049696195.1 Desulfuromonadaceae bacterium
AAATCGTCATGACCCGCTCATGGGAATCGCGATCATGGATGATAACCGGTTTGTTCAACTCTGCCACCATCCGGAGGAAACGGCGAAACACGAGTTCCTGCTGGTCTCGCGGCTAACGGTCGCGGAAGAAATCAAGCCCGATTTCACCGATAGCAACAACCTTCTGGCTGGAGAGTGCAAGGGTCCGGATAATGTCATAGCAGGCATCGGTAACCCGGCCTGCGTCATGGGGATGAATACCGACGGCCGCGTACAATTGCGGGTATTTTTCGGCAAGTTCGACAGATTCACGACTCGATTCGATATCGGTGCCGACAACCAGAATGGCCGATACACCGGCATCCTCGGCACGTTTCAACATATCGTCGAAGTCGCCGGCAAAATCCCGGTAGTAGATATGGGCGTGGGAATCGATCAGGACCGGTTTTTGAAGCGACATTATCACCCCTTTAATTCCTCTTTGAGCCCTTCGATAACGGCCTTGACCTCGGCTATCATGTCGGCGGCCTGGATTGATTTTTCATATTTCAGATAGTTATCAAAGAACGCTATCGCATCGGCCGTGCGGTCCTGATCCATACAGATTCCTCCCAGTGTCAGATACGCCATGCTGTAGGCGGGATCACGCCGTACCGCTTCAAGACAGGCGTCCTCCGCCTCTTCCAGTTCCTCAAGGTCATAGTAGAGTTCGCCCAGGTTGAAATGGGCCGCCGGATCCTCCGGATCTATTTCCACCCCTTTGGTGAAGGCGGCGATAGCGCCATCGACATCTCCCTGCCCGTACAGCGCATCACCCAGGGCATTGAGCGCAAAAACGTTATCCGCTTCGAGGTCAAGCGCCTGACGAAAGGCGCGGATGGCATCTTCGCTCCGGTCCTGGCTGCTGTAGACCAGGCCGATGCTCACGAGGGCATCGGCATCCTTCGGGTCGATATCAAGAACTTTTTTGTAACAGGCAAGCGACTCCTTGTGATTGCCGGCTTCGAGCAGCATGTCGCCCAACGTCGTCAGCGCGTCGACATCTTCGGGTGACAGCTTGAGCCCTTCACGATAACGGGCGATGGCGTCATCCAGACGTCCGTCTTCAGCCAAAGCATCGCCAAGATAAAACCAGCTGTCCGGCAGACCCTTGTTGCCCTCCCAATACCCTTCAAAAACAGAAACGGCCTGCTTGGCCTCTCCCTGGTCGAGAAGATCGAGCCCCTTTTGTACTGTTGCGTTTAATTCTGTATCAGTCATACTCTGTTCCTTTCGTTTCATTTATTGTCAAATACTGCTCTCTGTGCCTCCGTTGTGGAATTGCCAATTGAAGGAAACACACTATCATACCTCAATTCAATCGGCAATTGATGCAAAAACGACACATTAATCCACAGGGCTTGACTCCTCTTGAAAATATTACCATAATGCCACCATGTTTCCTGCAACTCGGCCCTCTAAAATCATCTGCGTAATCGCAATTCGACTATTCCTGCTGACCTGTCTCCTCTGGTATCTCGTCTGTCTTTTTGTTGCTCCCGGCCGGGGTTCCGTTTTCTGCGATGTTTCGTTTCCTCCAGGAAGCGGAATCCGTAAACTGGCCAATGAGCTCAAGGCTGGCGGGGTTATTCGCAGCTCGTGGCATTTCGTCCTTATGGCCCGGCTGCGGGGTGACGCTCACCGGTTGAAAGCCGGTGAGTATCGTTTTAGTGACGATATGACCCCTGATACGATTCTGAGAAAAATTGTTTCCGGTGAGGTGGACTACCGTAAATTTACCCTGCCTGAAGGATACTCCGTGTTTCAGGCCGCTGAGTTACTGGAGCAGAAAGGGTATTTCAGGAGGGAGTCCTTCCTGGCAAAATGTCGGGACAAGGCTTTATTGGTGCGTCTCGGTCTTGCGGAAGCCAGTGCGGAAGGCTATCTCTATCCTGCCACCTACAACCTCTCGCGGGGTGGCAATGAGGAACAGCTGCTGGGGCAGATGATCGGACAATTCAACAAGGCTTATGCATCTATTGAGGAGAGGGAGGGTGGTCTTCGGATTTCCCGGCACGAAATAGTCACGTTGGCGTCGATAATAGAAAAAGAGGCGGTTTCAGCGGAAGAGAAGCCGATTATTTCATCGGTATTCCACAACCGTTTGCGGATCGGCATGCCGTTGCAGAGTGACCCAACGGCGGTTTACGGAGTCCGGGCGTTCTCCGGCAGGGTGAGTAAAGCCGATATTCAGCGTCCCTCGCCATACAACACCTATCTCAACAGAGGTCTTCCCCCCGGTCCGATCGGCAACCCGGGCAGGGATGCAGTTCTGGCGGCAATGAACCCTGCAAAAACCGACTTCCTTTATTTTGTCGCCCGCCTGGACGGCACCCACCAATTTTCACGAAATCTTGCTGAACATAACCGGGCGGTCGTTCGCTTCCTCAAATAGCAATTGGTCTGAAAACGCTATGTGCCCGGCTGCGGCCGTACGATATCAATAACCGTAACTTCCGGCGGGGCGAATAAGCGCATGGGAGGTCCCCAGGTTCCGGTGCCACGAGAAACATGAATGCGTGATCCTGCCTCGGTTGTGGTTGTACCGCAGGGGATAGGGTGGCTGAGTCTGACGAGAAGATTGAACGGAAAAATCTGTCCATCATGAATGTGACCCGAGAGTTGCAGGTCGAAGCGGCCGTCACTTTCCGGCGGGATTTCCGGTCGGTGCTTTAACAGCAGGTGGAACGAACCGCGGGGAACTGATTTGAGAAGAGCTGTTTCTGCGCCCGGATCGGCAAACAATCTTGAATGAACGGCGCGGTCGTCTATGCCCGATATCGTTATTCCGTTCGAAAGCAATATGGATTGGTTCCGAAGCATCGTAAACCCGGCCGCACGGCTGTAGGCAAGCGCTTGCGGTAGCCCGGCATACACTTCATGATTGCCGATAACGGCAAACTTACCCGAAGGCGCCTCTACGGCAGCCAGCAATGCCGCCGGTTGGTCGTGTTCCGATATTCCGTAGTCACGGTTAAGTTTGCCGTCAACCAAATCACCGGTAGATACGAGAATATCAGGCCTGGCTTCCCTGATCTTTTCCAGAATCCGCTCCAGTCGATATTCTTGCAGTAACAGACCGATATGCACATCGGAAATCTGTACAATTCTGATTCTGGAAATGGAGGAGGGGAGTTTGGGTGAGACGATAACAACATGTTCGGTACGGATCTGACCTGCTTCAATACAGGCATAAACGCTGGCTGTCACGGCCAGAAGAAGTGCAATCCTGCAGGAAGTTTGTACGGATATAACATCCGGCAGCCGTCTGGAAAACCGCCGGATTACAAGGCGGTACAGGTGACGTACCGCATCGGTAAAGAACAGGGTGGAGGAGAAGATAAACAAGAAGCCCATCCAGAGGTAGCCGGGCCATGCGATGGCCAGGGCCGTCTTCTCCATCCGTAACTGTTCCGCCCCGCGAACAAGAAGCGGGGTGATGGTCATGATAATCATCCAGGAAATCAGGAGCCATGTCGGTAGCGGTCGGGGCCTGAACGCATGACGCAGTTTTAAAAATGCGTAAAGATGCATGCCGCCGTAGAGCGTAAGGAATAGTATCAGGAAAAGATACAATCAACATACTCCTTGACGCCGCCAAACGTCAGCCGGTGAATGGGGGATGGGCCGAGTCTCCTGATAGCGTCCATATGAGCGGCGCTGCCATACCCTTTGTGTCCGGCGAAACCGTAACCCGGATACGTTGAATCCATTTCGACCATAAGCCGGTCACGGGTTACCTTGGCGATAATTGAGGCGGCGGCTATGGAAAGGCTTAACGAATCGCCCTTTTTTATTGTTTTCTGGGGAATGGCGCTGTCGATGGCACTGATCCCATCGATCAGCAGGTAGTCCGGCTGAGGGGAAAGCTGCTGAACAGCCGCCACCATGGCGCGGCGGGTGGCCTGCAGAATGTTGATTCTGTCGATTTCGACCGGACTCATGATGCCGACTCCAACAGTCAGCGCGTGCGCCATGATGGTCTCAAAGAGTTTTTCCCGCTTGTCGGGGGTAAGTTTTTTAGAATCGTCCACGCCGATGATTGACAGCCCTGCGGGCAGTATTACTGCTGCAGCCATTACCGGGCCAGCGAGCGGTCCACGGCCTGCTTCATCGATTCCGGCCACGCAGGTAAAGCCGTGGCGATATGCAGTTTTTTCGAACGACAGGGTGTCGAGAGGTGCCCCCGAAAACAGCTCGCCTTGAAGCGTCATAATTCTGTCCTGACCCTGATAAACAGGATACGCGCGTTAACGGAGTAATGTACAGACAGCTCCAACAATCGGGATAAGCACGTTTGCGAAATCATTCCTGCAAACAAACCGCAGAAATGATTTCTAACGTGCTAAAAAACGCAGAAAGTACGTCTCACGTACTAAAACAAAAAGCCCCGCAGGAGCAGGGCTTTTTGTAAACTATTTGGCGACCGGTACGTATTTCTTCTCGCGAATCCTGGCTGCCTTACCGCGTAATTTGCGCAGGTAGTAGAGTTTGGCGCGACGGACATGGCCGCGAACCATGACTTCGATGTTTTCAATGTTTGGCGAGTGAAGCGGAAATGTCCTTTCAACGCCGATGTTGTTGGAAATTTTACGAACCGTAAAGGTCTCGCGTACGCCGCCGTTCTGACGGGCGATACAAACGCCCTGATAGGCCTGGATACGCTGTTTGTCTCCCTCGACAATTCTTACATGTACTTTTACCGTATCCCCGACCTTGAAAGGGATTACATTCTTCTTCATTTGGTCAAATTCCAGAAAATCGATGGTGTTCATTGGTTGCCTTCCTCCTAGTATGATGCTCGGTTTGTGAGTTTATGTTTCTTCGCGTTCAATTCCCCTCAGTCGATCAAGCATGATTGCTGCTGCAGAACGAACCGAGAGATGGTTGTATATTCCGTTTCCTGCGATTGGTTCAAGAATAAGATCAGCGGTTGTAAAACATTCTTCTGTCAATCCCCAACCGGTACCTAACAGCAGCAGATACGGCTGATCAGCTTCCTGCAGGAGATTTCTGAACGTCACCAGCGCTGTCGAACCGGAGCGTTGCGCGGCACCGGTAACCACTGTCTTTACCGGTTTGCTGAATCCGCTTTGAAAATCCGCTACAGCTGATGCCAGTGACGGAGTCACCCGCACAATGTCGAGTGCTTGTCTACGATCAGGGTTATAGTCAGCTCCCCATCCATGTTGCCAGTGACCACTTATCCGTTCAGCCAGTTTCCGCTGCTCTTCGGAAGGGGTCACAATATAAAAGCGGTCGAGCCCGAATGTTTTTGACGAACGGGCAATATCATGCTGATCAAGATTTGTTAAAGCAGAGGTGACGACCTCGTGGTGCTTGTTGTAAACCGGATAATGAACAAGGGCGATCGCCAGATTACATGCCAGGGTATTACTTCCCATCGGCTTCCTCCTGCTCAATCTCAGCCAGCATTTTCCGGTCTTCCGGCGTCAGCATGACATGTGAGAGCAAATCCGGACGCAGTACCCTGGTCTTGCGCAGTGATTCCTTGCGGCGCCATTTTCTTATCAGTTCATGGTTTCCCGAAAGCAGTGGCTCCGGAACAGTCATACCCTTAAATTCGGGCGGACGAGTATAGTGTGGATACTCCAGCAATCCGTCCCCAAATGAATCCGCCCCAGCCGATTCGTTACTGCCAAGCGCTCCGGGGATCAGTCTGGTTACGGAGTCAACAATTGCCATTGCGGCGATCTCACCGCCAGAAAGAACAAAATCACCAAGCGAAATGTCGTCCTCAGCATAGATCGACCGGATTCTCTCATCGATCCCCTCATAACGTCCGCACACGATAATCAATCCAGGTTTCTCGGCGAGCTCCAGAGCAACGTTATGGGTGAGTCGCCGCCCGTGAGGCGATGTGAGTACAACGGTTGATGTTGGATGGAGACTCTTTACCGATTCAATACATGCCGCCAGAGGGCCGGCTTTCATGACCATTCCTGCACCGCCGCCGTAGGGGGAGTCATCTGCCGTCTGATGACGATCGGTTGCCCAGTCGCGAATGTTGTGGAGCGAAATGTCAATGAGCTGTTTGTCTTTGGCCCGTTTGATAATGCTTTCATCAAAAGGGCCGGAAAACATCCCGGTGAACAGGGTCAGGATGTCAAATCTCATAAATCCAGCAAACCTTCAAGCGGGGTGATAATCATCTTTTTCCCCGGTATGTCAATATGAGCAATTACATCTGCTATGGCCGGGATCAAATACTCTTTGGAGTTGCCGCGCACAACGTAGATATCGCTGCTGCCGGTTTCAAAGATATCAACAAGCGTTCCCAGTTCAACGCCCTGATCGGTTTGAACGACGAGGCCGATCAGGTCGCGCCAGTAATATTCGTCTTCATCCGGAACAGGAAGCTGGCTTAATTTCAAGCAAAGCTCGGACCCGGTCATGAACAAAACCTGATTTATATCGGAAAAATCATCCAGACCTAAAATGAAGCCGCCAGAATGGGCAGAAACACTCTTTACGGAATATTCACGGAGTGCGCCGTCCTTCCCTTTCAGGAAAACGGTTTCAGCAGATTGCAAACTGTTTATATTGCCGGAATAAGAGAAGACTTTTAAAAGTCCCTTAATTCCGTGAGTACCGATGATCTTGCCAACCGGAATTAATTCATCTTGATCTGTCATTTATTCTACAATCTTGAGAATAGCCTTTTTGTTGTCTTTTGTAGATACGGCATTAAGAATAGTGCGAATCGCTTTGGCGGTCCGTCCTTCCTTGCCGATGATTCGCCCCATGTCCTCCTTGGCGACGGTCAAACTGATGACCAGAGTGTCCTCTTCAGTCTCCTCGGTTGCATTCACTTGAGTCGGGTCGTCAACCAGTGCCTTTGCAATGCTTTCAACAAGAGTCTTCATAGCGGTGTCCTCTGCTGCTCATATAGAGTGACCGGCGGACCGGAGGAGCTGGATACGTTATGCGGCTGTAGCAGGCGCCTTATCAAGAAGTCCGGCATTCTTCAATAACTGACGTACCGTATCGGTCGGCTGGGCACCCTTGCTGAGCCACTCGGCAGCTCTCTCGGTCTTCAGTTTGACAACTGCAGGGTTCTTGGTCGGGTCGTATGTGCCGACATTTTCGATGAAGCTGCCATCTCTGCGACTGCGTTCGTCGGCAATAACTATCTGGTAAAAAGGTCGTTTTTTAGCGCCTGCACGTGCAAGCCTGATTTTTGTAGCCATTGGTGTTTCCTCCTGATGTGTACTTCCTGGATAGTATTGTTTGTAAAATGTGCCATGTACGGATTAACGGAACGGCATCATACCTTTGCCAAGCCCTCCAAGCCCTCCCATACCTTTGAGTAGACCCTTTGGACCAAGTTTCTGCATCATCTTCATCATCTTTTGCGCTTCGGTAAAGCGTTTAAGAAGCAAATTGACTTCCTGTACCGTAGTACCGCTCCCTCTGGATATCCGAAGACGGCGACTGCCGTTTATTATGCCATGGTTTGCGCGTTCACCCGGTGTCATGGAACGTATAATCGCTTCTATGCGCTTGATTTCATTTTCGCTTGGCTGGGCACCCTTCATCTGCTTCACCATTTTACCCATACCAGGAATCATTCCCATGATTGATTCAACTGATCCGAGCTTTTTGATCTGCTGCATCTGTGCGAGAAAATCTTCCAGATCAAACTGGTTTTTCTTCAGCTTATGTTGAAGAAGGGTCGTTTCTTTGTCATCAAAAAGAGATTGCGCCTTTTCAACGAGAGTAAGGACATCTCCCATGCCAAGAATACGTGAAACAAGGCGATCCGGATGGAAAACCTCCAACGCATCCAGCTTTTCACCAAGTCCGACAAACTTTATCGGTTTGCCGGTAACCGCTCTGATCGAAAGCGCTGCTCCACCTTTTGCATCGCCGTCCAGCTTGGAAAGGACAACGCCACTGATCTCGAGGCGATCATTAAAGCCGCTGGCAATTGCGACAGCTTCCTGACCGGTCATTGCGTCAGCCACAAACAGGATTTCACGAGGCTGGACGGCAAGATTAATCTCACCCAGCTCGTTCATCAGAAAATCATCGATCTGGTGACGCCCTGCGGTATCAAGAATAACGGTATCGAAGCCATTCAGCTCAGCAAATTTCATGGCGCTGATGCAGATATCAAGCGGCTTCTGGTCAGCGGTTGAAGCAAAAACTTCAAGGCCGAGCTGGCGGCCAACCGTTTTTAACTGTTCAATGGCAGCCGGGCGGTACACGTCGGCCGGTACCAGCAACGGTCGACGTTTTTGCTTTTTAAGCAGGTTGCCGAGTTTGCCGCACGTCGTCGTCTTGCCGGCTCCCTGCAGTCCGACCATCATAATTGCTACGGGTGGTTTTGCGGCGAGATCGAGGGAGTTGTCCTCGTCACCCCCCATAATGGCAACCAGTTCGTCATGGACGATCCTGATAACCTGCTGACCGGGCGACAGGCTGGTCAGAACATCGGTGCCAACAGCCTTGCTCCGGACATTCTCTATAAAATCCTTGACGACCTTGAAGTTTACATCGGCCTCAAGGAGAGCCAGGCGGACCTCACGCAAAGCCTCCTTGATATTCTCCTCGGTCATTACACCCTGACCGCGGAGTTTCTTGAAAACTGATTCCAGTTTGTCGGATAGGCTGTCAAACATCGTAGGTTATGCTGCCCCGGTACAGAGTTATTCCAAAAGGGGGTCACTATAAAGGTGCACCACCCATGCTGTCAAGAACTATTTGTTTTTAAAGCCGTATTACACCTCGTTCCGAGGGGGTTTATTCATGCAGGGACTGCACTCGACGATGCAACACCGGCGGTGCGCTTTTTTTTTGTTTGTTAGTCACTGTCTTCATTACACCAGATTGGTTCATAAACGGAGTCGCTCTCTTTTCGATAGATACAGGCCGGCAACAGATTTTCAGAACTGAGCGCCTGCAGTACGTTGTCGTTAAGATCGCTGTTGTAACGAATCGCCAGTCCACAGTCAGTAGAGAGTGCCCGGGGGGCGGGGATGAGCAGAATCTCCAATTCACATTTTTTGAGAATGTATTCAGCTTTCATGACCCGATGTGCAGAGTTGAAAACCGCTAATAGTTGGCCGTTGTGAATCACGTATGCATCTCCCGGTATTGGAGATCACTTCCTGATCTCCGCGTAATGCTAATTGACAAAAACTGTGTGAGTTTCTACTATACCCGAAAAGGAGCAGTATATGCAGAGTATAATCTCCATTGTCGGGCTGGTTGGTATGGCTTTTGTCATAAGTATCCCCTGTGGTTACGCCCGTCAAAATTTTCCTAAATATTCCATCATGTGGTGGGTTCTGATTCACCTGCCAATACCTGTTATAGTACTGTTGCGCATCAAGGCGGGGCTCAATTGGCATTATATCCCATTAACTCTCGGTAGTTCAGTCGCAGGGCAGATTCTTGGCGGTGCCGTAAGCAGGCGGAGAAAGCAAAATGCCAAAGCGCCCTAGAATGCCTTTTCCACGTCCGTTATCAAGATTGGTGCAGGAAAATCTGGTTGGCCTTGGTTTGGCCGAGCGATTGCGGGAAGCGGAAATATGGCGGATATGGCCGGATGTTGTTGGAGCGACACTGGCCACTCGGGCGTGCCCCGTGCGGATTATAAACGGCACGTTGACCGTGGCGGTCTCCAGCGCACCATGGATGCAGGAACTCCGCTTCATGACCGCCATGATGAAAGAAAAACTCAACAGCTGCCTCGGCGCCGAGGTTGTCCGTGAAATTGTACTTAAGGCGGGCAGGGTTGACCAACCACCCGCCGAGGTCCAGGACGACATCGTTCCGCCCATTCCCCTCACTGCCCAGCAGCTGGCCCTGATCGAAGCAGAAGCAGCCTCCATTACGGACCCGGAAACCCGGCAGGCTTTTATCGAGCTGATGCGGGCCAGTCTGGAGCAGCACCGCTGATTAGTGCGTTGGAATTATTTCTGCGGCTTTTATGCAGGAATAAGTTCGTGAACGCACGTATCCTCTTTACAAGGGCTAGGCTCGCGTCAACTGGCGATACTTGATGCGGTGTGGAATGTCCGCGGCAGCTCCCAGCCGTTTCTTGCGATCCTCTTCATATTCCGAATAATTCCCTTCGAACCATACTACTTTTGAATCACCCTCAAATGCCAGGATGTGCGTGGCGATGCGATCCAGAAACCAGCGGTCGTGGCTGATAACCACGGCACAACCGGCAAAATTTTCAAGGGCCTCCTCCAGAGCCCGCATGGTGTTGACATCCAGATCATTGGTCGGTTCATCCAGCAGGATTACATTGGCGCCGCTCTTCAGCATCCGGGCCAGATGAACCCGGTTGCGCTCGCCGCCTGAAAGCATGCCGACTTTTTTCTGCTGGTCGCTGCCGGAGAAGTTGAAGCGTGAAACATAGGCTCGCGAATTCACCAGCACCTTGCCGAGCTGGATGGCTTCCTGTCCTTCCGAAATCTCTTCCCAGATTGTTTTGTCCGGATTGAGCGCATCACGGCTCTGATCAACATACGCCAGCTGGACCGTGTCTCCGATTCTGAAAGTGCCGGAGTCGGCTTTTTCCTGACCGGTTATCATCCGGAACAGGGTCGTCTTGCCTGCCCCGTTTGGTCCGATGATGCCGACAATCCCGCCGCGCGGCAGGCGGAAGGTCATCCCTTCAACCAGAAGTCTGTCGCCGTAGGCTTTGGCCACGTTGTCAGCTTCAATGACGATGTCTCCCAGGCGTGGGCCGGGGGGGAGGTAAATTTCAAGTTCACGGGCATGCTTTTCGCTCTCTTGTGCGACCAAATCTTCATAGGCGGTGATACGAGCCTGTGCCTTGGCGTGCCGGCCTTTGGGTGACATTCTGATCCATTCCAGTTCGCGCTGCAGAGTTTTCTGGCGGTCGGATTCCTGTTTCTCTTGCGTAGCCAGTCGATTCTGTTTCTGCTCCAGCCATGAGGAATAGTTCCCTTTCCACGGGATACCCTCGCCTCGATCAAGTTCCAATATCCAGCCGGCCACGTTATCCAGAAAATAGCGATCATGGGTAACCGCGATAACCGTGCCGGGATAGTTGTGCAGATGATGCTCCAGCCAGGCGACCGTTTCCGCGTCCAGGTGGTTGGTCGGTTCATCCAGAAGGAGGATATCCGGCTTTTTGAGCAGTAATCGGCAGAGCGCGACACGGCGTTTTTCACCGCCGGAAAGCACTTTCACCGCTGTATCCCCATCCGGGCAGCGGAGGGCGTCCATCGCCATTTCCAGGCGCGAGTCGAGATCCCATGCATCCAGATGGTCCAGTTTCTCCTGAAGAACCGCCTGGCGATCACACAGTTTTTCAAAATCGGCATCCGGTTCGGAAAACTTGTCGGTGATGGCGTTGAATTCGGCCAACAGGTCGACGGTCTCCTGGGCTCCTTCTTCGACAATCTGGCGAACGGTTCTGGATTCGTCAAGCCGCGGCTCCTGCTCAAGATACCCGACGGTATACCCCTGCGACAGGACCGCCTGGCCGTTGAACTCCTTGTCGACTCCAGCCATGATCCGCAGCAGAGAAGACTTCCCGGAGCCGTTCAAACCAAGAACGCCGATCTTGGCGCCGTAGAAATATGATAGTGATATGTCCTTGAT
>JBAVTM010000600.1:0-1910 GCA_049696195.1 Desulfuromonadaceae bacterium
TTCCGCAGTGACAATCTTTTTTTCGAACCGACTTTTTTCAAAAGAGCACCCCGCCGGACAAATCTGCTGTCTCAAAAGGGACTCGCTTTCTATCACATCACTTTTGAATCTGTCAAAAGAAAAATGACGAAAGGGCAAAATAAATCGGGTCCCGTTAGTTGTTTTCCTCAAAAACTTCGTAGAATCCGTGAGTTCCCAGTTTGTGCACTTTCATAAGATTTGTTGATCCGCGCGTTTCAATCGGGATCCCCATGCTAATAACAATCTGATCTCCGTTGTGAAACCCTGAAGCCAAGAGTTTTTTCTCCACCTCATGTATCTGCTGGTCGGTATTTTCCATGATGCCAACTTCAGTACACTGCACACCCCAGTAGATCGACAGCCTGCGGTGAATCTCCGGTGAGGCGGTAAAGGCGATGATCCGGGTTGAAGGCCGGAAGGCAGATATGAGGGCTGCGGTACCGCCTGATCGTGTAAACACGGCAATTGCCTTTGCTTTGACAGTGGCGGCGGTCCGACAGGACGATTCAGCGACCGCCTGTGCTGTCGTGACGACAGCAGTAAAATGGCCACCAACAGCGGGCAAGTCTGCATTTTCAACATCTTTGGCAATGCGCGCCATCGTTTCAACTGATTCTATCGGAAAATCACCGGAAGCCGTTTCAGCGGAAAGCATGATGGCGTCCGTGCCGTCTATAATCGCATTGGCCACATCGGACGTCTCAGCCCGGGTCGGGCGCGGATTGCGGATCATGGAGTCCAGCATCTGGGTCGCCGTTATGACCGGCTTCCCCGCCCTGTTGCATGCCTGGATGATCTTTTTTTGATAAATCGGCACCTTTTCCGGTTCAATTTCAACACCCAGGTCACCTCGCGCCACCATGACGGCATCGGTCGCCTCAAGGATTTTTTTGAAGTTGCGCAGCGCCTCCGGTTTCTCGATTTTAGCCACGACCGGGGTATCTTTTCCTTTTGCAGCAATAATCTGTTTGATCTCTTCAATATCATCGGCGGTACGCACAAATGAAAGCGCAATAAAATCAACGCCCGCTTCAAGAGCAAAATCAAGATCGATCAAATCCTTTTCAGTGAGACAGGGGGCAGAAACGTTCACCCCTGGAAGATTGATTCCCTTGTTGTTTTTGAGCAGTCCGCCGGCAACGACCTGGCAGCGCACCCTTTCGCCCTCCAGTCCGATAACCTTCAGCTCCAGAAGTCCGTCATCCAGCAGGATTCTCGAACCGGGGTGCACATCGTGCGGCAGAGAGCGGTAAATAGTCGGAATAACGCCGTCACGGCCAAGCACGTCATCGGTGGTGATGACCACTTCCTGCCCCTTGACCAGCGTCATCCCCTCACCCGCCATTTTACCGGTCCTGATCTTCGGCCCCTGAAGGTCGCCAAGGATGCCGACCTGATGACCCAACTTTTCCGACACCTGCCGAATGGTATGGATCAATTCCAGCTTCCGGGCATTTTCACCATGGGAGAAATTCAGCCTGAATATATCGACTCCCGCCTTCATCAATTTCTGAATCATTTCCGGCGACGAACTCACCGGGCCGACTGTTGCCACTATCTTGGTTTTGCGGATAGACCTGGGCATTCCAGCTCCTTCATCGTTGATTCTGTTTCACAAAATTCAGCGTGCCGCCCGCGAGAAGTTCCTGGCGCTGACGGTCGGAGACCTCCAGCAAAGTGATAACCTCGCGGCCACCGACCATCACCGGAATTTCACTTGCCCCGCTCTCGACAAGATGCCGCACGCCGGGAAATGAAACCAGATCCCCCTGTTGAAACAGGTCGATATCATCAGGATTCTTGAAAACCAGCGGCAGTATGCCGAAATTAACCAGATTGGCCTTATGAATACGGGCAAAACTTTTGACTATCTTGGCGCGAATCCCCAG
>JBAVTM010000601.1:0-15053 GCA_049696195.1 Desulfuromonadaceae bacterium
TTATTACACCCACGGTTCCCAGGTTACCGTTTCCCATGGTCATCTGGCCTTCTTTGGTGCCTATGCCCTCCTCAACCTGACGGTCTTCTATTTTGCCATGCCTGGTCTGCGCGGGGTCGAAATCTACCAGGCGACCAAGGCCAAGCTCGGTTTCTGGACCATGTGCAGCGCCATGATGCTGATGGGGCTCACCTTCGGCATTGCGGGCGTCCTGCAAAGCTATCTGGAGAGGGTTCTCGGTATGGGGTACATGACCGCCCAATCCTACATGCGGCTCTGGATGGCCGTCACTTTGGTGTTTGGTGTATTCTTTCTGGCCGGAGTACTGATTACCGTATTTGATCTGTTGTCGCCAAAAGCTGCGACTGCGGAGCAGGAAAGATAATCGGCCATCAACTATGCAAACGGAAAGATGATGGTATTTTCCCCCACTCTCAATCAAGGAGTGCCCATTTTACTGTCGGCGAGCACATTATATATGAGGGGAGCTACGTTATTTATAAGTAGCCCCCCTGTTTAATCTCAACGTTATGAACAACAGCGGAAGTCACTCTTCGACTTCCGCTGTTGGCTGATTGACCGGTTACCGGAACTTTGTCGGGAACTGTATCACAATCCCCTTTCCAAGAGCATCGGCGATCATCAGCATATGTTCGTTCATTGCCGACCAGAGCCATCTGAATCGGGGCCACATTGCAGCGCGTCTCAAGCTGCGGAGGTGAATTCAGCATTTTGAGGAAAGCTCCTTTCCGGCCCACTTAATTAAAGGTACCAACTCATTTTCAAGACGTTCACGAGTTAAGCGATAAACGGGTGCAGAAATACCGATTGCACCTATAATTTTGTTATCTCTGCCTAAAACAGGGGCAGCTATCCCTCCAACCCCAGCTTCAAACTCTTGATCTTCGATAGCATATCCTTGCGATACTATTCTTCCAAGCTCATCCTTCAACTGGTCCGGATTAATTATTGTGTTAGTAGAAAATTTACTCAGTTTATTTGTATCAATCCATAATTGCAGTTCCTTCTCGTCAAGATGTGCAATTTGTGCTTTTCCCACTGCGGTACAATGCAAAGGGAATCTGCTACCCATCCTGTTTACAACTCTCACTGTTAAATCAGATTCTACGCCATCTACATAATATGTGAAATCACTCTTAAATATGGAATAGCCAGTAGTCTCATGACATTGTTTTTTTAAATACTCAAGCACCGGTCTTGTATGATTGATTAACTTTTGCTTTTTCAAAGCTTTCTGACCTAATTCGAATATTTTTAATCCAAGTTTATACTTGCCGGTAGCTGGATTTACATCCACAAATTGTCTTGATTGCAATGTCAGCAACAATCTGAATATGTAATTTTTATTTGTACAAGTGTACTCAGTTAATTCAGATATAGAAACCTCTTTATCCATCACATTAAACAGCTCAAGAACATCAATGGCCCGTATGACTGATTGGATTGAGTATTTGTCTTTCATAATAATTCCAAAATTAGCGGCGTTTTTTTGTATTAACTAGCCGGAAGGATTGCTTCTCCCGGCTATGAAAGGAGCATACATGGCAATATGTGCTCGTCCAACATCTGAAATTTAATTCACTATCCATGTTTTGAAGTATGGTTCGCATTGCAGGAATAGTTATTTATTGCCTCACGGATTATCAGGGATATACTTTTCCGAGTATGACGCTTCATTCTGTGGCGGCAACCTCTTCGATGCCGGCGTGGATCTGGGCCTTGACGACCCTGGGGCCTTCGCCCAGGCGTTTCGCCCACTCGCGGGCTCCGGCGCTGTTGTAGCATACGTGCCCGTCGGGGACCGGCACACCGAACTCTCTCAAAATCACTTTTGCCTGGTACTCGTGAATATTCATCTACCTGCTCCTGACATGAATTTTGCTTATGAAGAAAAGCGGGACAGGCCTTTCGGCCTGTCCCGAACCAAAAAATGTACTACTCGGAACAGAACCCCTAATCTTCATCCGGTGCAGGATGAACCAGGCAACTAGCCGATTCCTTCTGGGCTACATCGCCGGTCTTGATCTTGCCGGCAATAACATCCGCTTCTATGTAGTGCTCCCCGACGTAAGAGAGGACCTTTATCTTGCCGACCTCGGTTTTCTTGATGGCCCCGTAGGCGTACACTTCCCGGTACACGGGTATAAGGTCACCGATACATATGGTCTTTTTCACATCTTGCGTACCACTATGAAACAGGTGAACTTTCTTCCCCGTTTTCATCTCCACCTCCGCCCTTAACTCCTGCTGCTTTTGAGTAACTTGTGCGGCCACAGGCGAGAAAGACATTATGGTGAATGCCAGAACCATAGAGAATTTTACAAAACTTTTCATATTCACATCTCCTTTGAAGTTTGTTGATGTGCTGCCTGATCAGACTGCCGGCAAGATTGTTGCCTCTTACCAGATGTAGACAATTTTGAAGTGAAAAGCGTTGGTTACAGCGGTGTTTTTTCCGTCAAGACCATAGTCGTATCTCATGGTAAGGCTCAACGGATCGCTGAAATGGACCATCAGACCGCCGCCGCAGGAAAGTTCGTTACTGGCGGAATCGGGAACAGCCGAGCCGGTCACTTGGTCAGTGCTACTTCCGGTTGTCTGGTAGTCGGCGGCAAAGAACGGTTCCAGATATTGATGGGCACGGTAGCCCACCCTCAGGTTCGCATGAAACGTGTCGCCCGGATCCACATCATTCGCACCGTTCAGGTGTCTGGTTGATTTATGGATATAGCCGGTCTGGCCATCGATATCGACGTCGCCCAACTGCAGATCACCAATGATGGTTGTCAGGCTGCCCCAGGTCTTGTCCGACACAGCATCAGAGCCGACAGGAATCGATAGAAAACTTTGCAGCCCCAGGGTGCTGCTCTTGCTCGGCTTTATCCACACAGCCAAGCCGGTTAAAGGGTCCCCTAAGCCACTCGCTGAGACCCCGGCTTTCTGGACGCTGATCTCCGGCTGTAAATACTCCCAGGCAAAGCCGACATCGGGCAGTGATTTGAAGGTAAAGAAGCGGACATACTTCGTGAAACCAACCGCAGTAAAGGTGCCAGGGCCGTTGACCCTTTTGCCCGCACTATCAAAGGCCATGTTGTCAGTCTGGATGAATGAATACTGTGCTACCGCATTAAACGGTTCGTAATTCACCGGCAGGGCGTACTCATGCGGTCCTATGACGCTCAAGGGAATGCCGGCTGCGATAACTGTCGATGAAAAAATGAAGGTTGAAGCGATAATTGCCGTGAACACTACGGCTGATTTGTTGAACTTTTTCATTACTATTCCCCTGTATGAAATCAATTTAGTTGGTTAGTCGAAGTGGATCACCGGCTTCAGCATCCCGTCTTCCTTTGTCGTCATCATATTCAACGCTCTTTCTACATCAGCAAATTTAAAATGGTGGGAGGTGAGTTTTGTCGGATCGACGCGACCATTCTGAATCAACCTCATCAGTCTCCCCATTCTTTCACTGCCGCCGGGACAGAGCAGCGTCGTGATCGTTTTTTCTGCCATGCCGACCCCCCAATCGAGTCTCGGAATATTGACATAGTCGCCATGTCCCCAATAGCCGATGTTGGAGATGGTGCCACCGGGCCTGGTTACTTTAAAACAGTTTTCAAAAGTGACCTGTGCCCCAAGAGCTTCCATTGCTGCATCGGCGCCATGACCACCGGTCAACCTTAGAACTTCAGCAACAACATCCTGCTCCTTGAAATTGATCGTGACATCAGCACCATAATCTTTTGCAAGTTTCAGCCTCGACTGGACACAATCCACGGCAATGATCAGACCTGCACCCAGCAGTCTCGTACCGGCAACGGCCATAAGCCCAACCGGTCCCAATCCGAAAACAACACCAGAACCGCCTAAAGGGATATTCGCATTTTCAGCTCCCTTGAAACCGGTAGACATCATGTCGGTGGCGTAACACGCGGCTTCGTCTGAAACACCATCCGGAATCAGAGCCACATTTGCTTCGGCATCGTTGACATGAAAGTACTCAGCCATGTTGCCGTCTTTCTGCGTCGTGAACTTGTATCCGCCAAGCATTACGGTGCACTGGGACGTAAAGCCCCTTTGGCAGTTTTCGCATTTGTAACAAGGAGTGATAGCATTGACCGCGACCCGGTCTCCTTCTTTGAAACCATTGACCGCACTGCCCAGCTTGTAAACGATCCCGACGGCTTCATGCCCCAGGACGCGATCCCTGATATCTCCGAGGCCACCGGCAACGGTGTGTACGTCGGACGTGCAAACCATCGCCAGAGTAGTCTTGATGATGGCATCGTTCGGACCGGGCTCAGGAATGGGCCGATCGACCATTTCGACTTCGTTGATACCCTTCATGACAAATGCTTTCATTGACTTCTTCATCTTAAGTTCTCCTTGTACATTCATAATGCCGCAGATAATTCTGCAGTAGGAAGGCAATTGGGCCGAGACGGATGGTTCTTCCGATTAACTGGAGTGGCTCCACCCCTTCCGGATAAGACTAGTCAAACGTATAGAGGGGATTTCCCTTTTCATCCTCTGCAAGAAACCTCACCTCCATGCCGACCGCGATATCCATTTTTTCCGTGTACCCTTCGACGCGAGCCATCAGTTTCTGCCGGTTATCCTCCACCACAGCCAGAACGTACGGCGTCTTTGCCTGAAAAGCCTCTGTACCGCTATGTACAACGCAAAAGGAATATATGGTTCCGCACCTCTTCATCTCGCTACCTCCCCCGAAAGATACTGACAACGCAGGTGGCTGCTGTGCCCCCGATGTTGTGAGTCAAGCCGATGTCCGCCTTCGTTAACTGCCGCGCACCACCATCTCCCCGCAACTGGGTGACGATTTCGTAAATCTGACTTAAGCCCGTTGCGCCGATCGGATGTCCCTTGGCTTTCAACCCGCCACTCACATTGATCGGTATCCGGCCATTGATCGCGGTTTTACCTTCAGCAACGGCAATCGCCCCTTTTCCCTTGGCAAAGAACCCCAAATCCTCGGTATTGATTATCTGCGTGATGGTGAAACAGTCATGCACCTCCGCCAGGTCTATCTGCGACGGCATGATTCCCGCCATCGAATACGCCTGTTGCGCCGCAAGTACGGTAGCTGCAAATGTTGTCATGCTCCCTTTGGAAGCCAGGGTTAAGGTATCACCGGCCTGGCCACAGCCAACGACCTCCACCAGACGCTTCCGACAGATCGATTTTGCGACATCGGTTGCCGCCAGCACCACAAACGCCGCGCCATCCGAGACCAGAGAGCAATCGTAGATAGTGAACGGAGAGGCTATCGGAAAGCCGTTCTTCACCTGTTCCACGGTAATTCTCTTCTGCATCTGTGCATCAGGATTGAGCAGGGCGTTTTCATGGTTTTGTACTGCGCACATCGCCATTTCATCCCGCACATTGCCGTATTCGTGGGAATACCGGTTGGCAATCATGGCAAATATGGAGGGAAAAGTTGCTCCAAGAGCCGCCTCTATTTCCACATCCGAGGCACCGGCAAGGCCGGCTGTTACTGCCTCGGTAGACTGGTGTGTCATTTTTTCCACGCCACCGACCAACACCATGTCATACATGCCTGACGCAATGGCACTCAAAGCCTGCCGGAATGCGAGACTCCCCGAAGCGCACGCCCCTTCAACCCGGATTGTCGGTATATTCCCCAGGCCCAGTACTTCGGAAGCCAGAGGTCCCAAATGTCCCTGTCCGCAAAATGATTGCGCGTTGTAGTTGCTCATGAAGAGGGCGCCAATATCCTCCCTTCCAATGCCGGCATCATCGATTGCTTTTGAACCTGCTTCCAGGATCAAACTTCTCAGTGTTCTGTCCGGAAATTTTCCTATCTTGGTCTCGCCTATACCAACAACGGATACACTACGCATTTCTCACCTCTCAGATTTCTTGCTGCTCGAGCTAGAGTACTTCAACAATCTTTAGCTGCGGATCGATACTCAGGATTGGGCCGGTCACTCGTTGGACATCTTCCACCGAATAACCAGGGGCGATTTCCTTCAGCTGTAAACCGGTTTCAGTGACATCAATGACCGCCATATCAGTAATGATGCGATTCACCACTCCTTTACCCGTTAGCGGGAGTGAGCAACTGTCCACTATCTTGGGCTGGCCGTTCTTGCTGCAATGTTCCATGATCACCACGACCCGCTGTGCCCCATGGACCAGATCCATGGCCCCTCCAGGACCTTTCACCATCTTGCCCGGCACCACCCAGTTGGCCAGGTCCCCGCCAACCGAAACCTCCATGCCACCTAGAATGGATAGGTTTATATGACCACCGCGGATCATGGCGAATGATTCGGCGCTGCAAAAAAGACTGGCACCCGGTGTCATCGTGATTGTCTCTTTGCCTGCATTGATCAATTCCGGGTCTACTTCCGCATCCGTCGGATAGGGACCGATCCCGAGCAAACCGTTTTCCGACTGCAAAACGACATGTTTGTCATGCGGGATATAGTTGGCTACCAGCGTAGGAATGCCGATACCCAGGTTCACATAAAAGCCGCTTTCTATCTCCTGAGCGGCGCGTTGCGCGATTTGCTCTCTGGTCAATGACATGTTCAGTTTCCTCCCGATGCGCGAACTGTTCTGCGTTCAATACGTTTTTCATAACCGGCGCATTCGATGACCCGCTGCACGTAAATCCCGGGGGTGTGGATAAAGTTCGGATCAAACTCTCCAACCTCCACCAGTTCCTCAACTTCGGCAATGGTCACCTTGCCGGCCGCGGCCATCATAGGGTTGAAGTTACATGACGTTTTGTTGTAAATCAGATTGCCCGCCGTATCCCCCTTCCACGCCTTGACAAATGAAAAGTCCGCATTCAGTGCGCTTTCAAGCACGTACTCCTTGCCGTTGAAAGTCCGTACTTCCTTTCCCTCGGCAAGCTTGGTTCCTACCCCGGCAGGGGTATAAAAAGCCGGAATACCGGCTCCACCGGCTCTGATTCTTTCCGCAAGAGTCCCTTGTGGTACAAACTCCAGTTCCAACTCGCCGGACAGGAATTGCCGCTCAAACTCCTTGTTTTCTCCTACGTATGAGGCGACCATTTTCCGTATCTGCCTGGTGGTTAAAAGGGTGCCAAGGGCATAATCATCAATGCCGCAGTTATTGGATATAATCGTCAGATTCCTGGTTCCTTTCCGCAGTAATCCCTCAATCAGCTTTTCAGGTATGCCGACGATGCCAAAACCGCCGGCCATGATGGTTGCCCCGTCCTGGATGTCTTTAATGGCTTCCTCAATTGTATTCCGGACTTTCATACGTTCTCTCCTTACTCATAATTACGTGCCTGTGTTGCCGGCATTGTTTGACGATTGTTAGATTAAGCCGAATACGATTATTTTGATCTCAGGCGAAGCGGCTGCACTTCCCACCCATCCAGTCTGAAGGCGGATGAGCCGCCCCTGCTTACGTTGTGAGCCAACCAGCACCTCGTTGGAAATGGACAGGCGGCAATGCTCGGTTGACTCCCTGCGGCTCTGTTTTGAGAATCGGAGAGCGAGAACCGGATTGTATTGGCATCCTCATCAGCCAGGTCCTGGGTGATGAAAACCAGTCGGCCGCGATGATCCTCAAATGGGCTTTGTTCGGGCCATTTGGTGAGGCTGGTCGGCGGATAGGCGACATCCTGAACGCAGTGGATTACCCTGGGGAGTGAATCGCCGGCGATGTTCATGAGCCCCTTGACCCGCAGAATTTTGGGGCCGTGCATTTGCAAAATACGTCCCATCGCTACGGTGAAATTGTACCAGGGGACCGGTTCTGCGAAGTTGATGACAAAACTGCTGACGGAGTCCGTATGATGCCCCTTGACATGAAGTGAAGCATGAGGTGAGCCATGAGGTGACACTATCCCTTTCCTGCGCCGGACATACGTAGCGCGGATGCCGGCCGGTTGTGATTGGCCGGTGCGAATCTGCTCTTCTCCGAGCCAGGCAGCTACATTGGTAGTTTTGCCCGCAGATGAGTAAATTCCACAACCGAACAGGGCGTTCGGGCTGATACGCCCCTGGTACACTTCAATTCGGGACGCGCCGGGGTTGAGCTCATCCAGCCTCCCATCCAACGCGGCACGGCTGGCGGTGTTTGTAAGATCACATTTGGTAATCAGCAGTCGATCAGCCATGGCAACCTGTCGCACGGCCTCCTTGTAGAGACCAAGTTGCTGCAAGGCATGGGTGGCATCGACGACCGTAATGACGCCGTCGCACTGGTATCTGGCCGCGACGAACCAATCCTGCGTGAGAGTTGAAATCACGGGGACCGGATCGGCAAGTCCGGTGGTTTCGATTACCACCCGCGACACGGGAGGTATCTCGCGTTTTGAGCTGCGCTCCGCCAGATTCTTCAACGCCTTGACAAGATCGCCCTGCACACTGCAGCAGATACAGCCGGAGTCGAGAATCATCATCGATTCGTCCACTCTGTCTACCAGGTGATGATCAATTCCGACTTCACCGAATTCGTTTATCAAAACTGCCGCTCCGGCCATCTCCGGGTGCTGCAGCAGATTGTTGAGCAAGGTTGTTTTCCCCGCACCCAGAAAGCCGGTGAGCAGGGTCACAGGAATCCGCCTGTCGATTACAGATGCGGTGATTTCGCCCAATTTCGCTGTATCCTTCATATTCAGCAATCTCCTATCGATCTCAGGCTGACTTCAGTTGCGAAAGGATCTCAAGTACATGTTCCGGCGTGGCATCTTTCGGAATGTCAACAAAGTAGAACTGTGTGGACGTCAATTCCGGCACCGGTTCTCCTGCCCATAACATCCTGGATACATCAAGGCCCTGAGCGCTTCCTGCAAACGGCAAATTGCCGGTGCCGATGATCACATCGATCTCCTGCAACGCCGGATTGTCGACAACACCATCGTCCCCCATGCGCAGGGCCAGTGGCCACCGGTAATGTTTGGCCACGTTGATGAGGGGGCGGTAAAGCTCCAGGTCGCTGGGGCCAAGGTTAACTTCCGGAAATGACTCTTCGAGAAGAAGTCCCCCTACTGCAGCGCTGGATACCGAGCGGGCCAGGTCGGCCACATACATGGCAGCGTCCTCTATGCTGTCCCCGTCCAGCTCCACGTCGCCACGTCCTGCCGCCAGATTGGCCAGGTGCAACCAATACCCTGGTGACGGCATGGACAGTACAAGCGGCAACTGACCACGCAGCTGAGCTAATACCGCGTCAATTATTTCAGCTAAAAGCTCCCGCGGCTGCGACTGTTCCAACCACTTGCGCAACGGATAGGAAAGTTTGCGTTTTCCTGCCAGCTCAGCCTTGACGGATGGATTACGCTGCAACCATGCGTCAAAGAGCTCGCCGACCTCAATAACCGCTACATCCGGCTTCAGCAATCCCTGGGCCTGAGAGGCATAGGTGAGGTACCTGCCCGCACTCTCCCATGGATTCCCGGACTCTCCCACAAGCAGTCGGCGAGTGTAGGAGAATGATTTAAGCCACATCCTGATGTTAACGCGTCCGTCTGTAACAGTTATAAGGTCAGCGAGATTCTGGCTCATTTCTTTTCATCTCCCATAGCACCCAGCTCAACAAGGCGGGCTTCCAGCTCATCAATCCGGACATCTTTCGGGTTACGCATGTAGTTGGGCTTGGGCTTGTTGGCGTCGCGTGTAATGTCCGGGCTACCGGCATACAGTGTGCCGACATCATCACCCCAACAGCCGAAGTACTGCAGATGTGCAGGGGGTTTCGGTTTGTTCCAGGTTTTTATAAACTCGGCAAACGGGACTCCACGGCTGATTCGATCCAGCCGCTCTTTATCACGAAGTTCTTTGGTGGCCTCGTAATTGATCGCAAGAGTACTGTGATCAAATTTTACCTTGTAGAGATTTTCTGCCACACCTTCGGAAATAAGCCCTTCCTCGATATCCTTGATAATAGCCAAGGGGTCACGTTCCAAAAGATCGCCATAACCGGCTCCTGCACCCTGGGATATCATATACATCTCACCGCGCTTGGAGATTTCAAAACCCATACCCATGTGATGGGTGGTATACGCGGCGTTCTCGAACGGTTGCTCGTTCATGATTTCGGCAATGGAATGCTTGAATGTTTCCGGTTTATTCAGCAGCACGTCATATACATCGACACCCTTCACCTTGCAGAGTGGATAGGCGCCACAGGAATACCCGCCGAAGAGTCCTTGCATTGGCGGAATTTTGGCTCCCTGGCAGACCGTCATGAAACCCCACTGCTCACTGTCCTTAGTGGCGACAATCATGGTATAGCCTTGACCGCCGCGGTATTTTCCGGGGGCAATAGCATCCTTGGTCATCTTCTTGGAAACAAGTTGAAGGAAAGGCACTTCCTCTTCATTCAACTCCTGCTCACCGATGTCCGCCATTGTGGCGAAAATAGGTGCCAGGGCAGGTTCGCCATCCATATCGGAACGGGCGCCATGTCCCATACCGTTAAGATCGGCGCAGAGGTTGCCAAGAGTTTCGCCATGCTGGCTGACGCCGCCCCAGATAAAGGTATTGATCATATTGAATGTCGGAGCATGAACCTTGGTGTACTTCTCCGGACAGCTGTACAGGAATTTGGCTACGGCGTGCTGGGCTGCGGTGAAGCCGGTAAATATCGACATCAAACTCTGCGAGTTTGGTGCTTCGTACGAACAGTCAACAATTGAATGGGGATCGGTGACTACCTCAATCGGCGCGAACGCCGCCTGTCCTCGTGGCAGATCCGGCCAGACGTAGCAGAGAAACATCTGGGCGATCATCCCCTTCAAACCAGCCAGAACCGTATTGGTGGCGCGGTTGGTGAATTCCGGACTCGAACCGCGGAAGTCGAATATCAGCCGATCACCGGTCTTGGTCAGCTTGCAGTTGATCTTCACCACGCAGTTCTCACGCAGGGTTGAGTCCTGGATGATGTAGGTGCGTGACGACATGTCCGGCCATTCACGTATCCGGCGTACAACCTCTGCCCTACAGTTCTCCATGGTCATACGGAGGGTGGCAATCAGTGCCTGGGCACCGTCCGTGCGAAGGGTCTCTTCAACGCGCTGTTTGATCCGCAAGCAGGCGAAAAGTTTGACTTTCATATCCTCATACTGGAGCTTGGGCTCACGTACCGAGTTTTGCAGGAAGGTAAGGATGTCCCGTTTGATTTCGTAGTTTTCGACAACTCGGAACGGGCTCATCTTGAGACCTTCGTCGAAGGAGGTCTCAGCCATGGAGGGCATGCCGCCCGGTTCAATAGCGCCGTTTTCCCCCTCATGCACCGTGGAGGCGACCCAACAGACCAGTTTCCCTTCCCAAAAGACCGGCAGGATCATGCTCTGATCGGTGTTATGGACATTGCCGTAACGGGAATCATTATGGATAAAGCCGTCCCCTTCGCGCACTCCTACCGTCGGATCATTCATCCAGTTTTTGATGATAAACTTGATAGGGTGATGGACCAGCGTCGAGAATATTAGTACCCCTCCCGCACTGGCGATGGCCAGGTCACCCGAAGCCGTGTAGACGCCGGTGATGACGTCGCCCCATTTGGCACCCGGCGCCGCTCCCATCGCTTCAACCATTTCGTACCCTTCATCACAGCCTGACTGGACGCGGTCACGAATCTTGGCGGTGACGTGCACGTCATTCTCCAGGCTCATTGCCGCCTCTTCATCCTCACTGCGCGGCATAAGGTCGTGCCTTCGCATGATTTCGGGATCCGGTCCAAGGAACAGGGTCGTATCACTCAGGAATTTTTTGATCAGTGCAATTTCCTCGGCACTGGGTGTCTTAGCCGCACCTGGCATAATAGTTTCGCTCATTTTTCAATCCTTTTTGTGGGTATTAGTAAGTTAGAAGATGTTTTCTGCTCTTTTTGGCAGAAAATAACTTCGTGAACGCACTTATCCTGTTTGTCCGGGTAAGGTTAATTGAATTCATACGACTGTCAGATGCGCAGGAACCAGGAGGCACCTTGTTTGGCAGAAACAAAGCTCCATCCCGGATCTACCAGATACGTTGTCACCTCGGAGGCAATTACTGCCGGGCCGATGATCTGGACACCAGGTGCAATCGAGGCCCGATCCCAGACCGGCGTCTCAAGTGGACCTTCGTGACCAACGAAGTAACACTTACGGGTGCTTCCAGCTGCAGGCGGAGCCTTACGTTTGGACGGATCAACCGGCTTAATGTCTTCAAACTGCACCGTTTCATGACGAACATATGCCGCGACACGAATCGTATTGATTCGTATCCCCGCCTCGGGAGCCTGACTCCCTTCACCAAACCGTTTGCCATAGTCCAGTGAAAACTGGGAAATGATCGCCATAACGTCGGTCGGTCCATGCAGTTCGTGCGCAGGAATAACAGCTGTTGTCTGCACCAACTGATTGCCGTAGCGCATATCCAGCTCGAGGCTGTGAAGTATCTGCTCCCGCGGAATTCCCTGGCGGATCAGATCCTGGGTTCCCCCTTCCTTCAATTCCTCGACAATGCTGTTAAAACGAACATAGTCATCATAAATGTGACGACTATTCGAGTCGTACAGCACCATGTAGAGAGACTTCTCATGAATATGCAGCTGATGCATGTTACCGGCGCCAACAGCGGAGAAAACCGAGCTGAATGGAGGCGCGAGGATCTTGTTGATTCCGAGGTTCTGAGCAATGCCGCAGCAATGCAGCGGGCCGTTGCCGCCATAGGCGAGCATGGTGAAATCCTTCGGGTCGTATCCCCGTGCACGCATCTCCGTGAACAGTCCGTTAGCCATGTTGTCGTCAACCTTCTGGCGAATCAGCAGGGCCGCCTCGATGGTTGAGCAATCAAGTTCGTCACAGAGCATATCTTCAATTGCAGCAGCCGCCCGTCGGGGATTCAGCGGAATAGATCCGCCTGCGTAGTTTTTGGGGTCCAGATAGCCGAGTACCAGGTCGGCATCAGTTACCGTCGGCCTCATGCCGCCCCGGTCGTAGCAGGCTGGCCCAGGATCGGAACCGGCACTCTCGGGACCACACTTGACAGTTTCATACATACGATCGTAAGAAGCGATTGACCCGCCCCCTGCGCCAAGTGTTACCAGATGTACCATCGGTACGGAGACGAGCCAGCGATCCACCACCGGATTGAAGTCATAGTGCTTGATACCCCCTTCAACCACGATACCGATGTCGTAACTGGTCCCCCCCATGTCGGTTGCTACCACATTGCCTAGCCCCGCCTGCATCGCCAGATGTTCGGAAGCGGCGATGCCAGATACCGGGCCGGAATGGATCGTCTGCAACGCATCGGTAGAGTTCAGCTGTGCCATACCACCCGAATTGTGAATAACCAGCATCGGCTTCTCATAACGATGGGCGCGCAGGTTTTGTTCCAGTGCCGAAAGGGCGTGATACATCGTCGAGTGGAGATATCCATCGACGATGGCTGATGTCGCCCGGACGTACTCCCCCTTTCTTCCCGCTACCTGATGTGAAAGAATGACCGGAATTGCACCCAGAAGATGCGACGGATATTCATCAAGCAGAATTTCCTCAATCCGTTCCTCATGCTCCGGATTAACAACACTGTTAACCAGGGCCACCACGATGATCTCGGCACCCTTGTCCACCAAGGAACGAATCTGCACGCGAACGTCATCCTCATCCAGCCTCATGACCATATTGCCTTCAAAATCAAGGCGTTCGCGAACGCCGCGGATCATATACGGCAAAACAAGCGGATCAGGACGTGAGGCGTTGGGGAGATTCTGCTTGCCAAGATTATCCAAACCCTCGCCATACCCACGGCCACGACTGAGCGGAACAGTCGCTTCAAAACCGGCGGTCACGAGCATGCCGATCCTCGGCCCCTTGTGTTCGATCAATGCGTTAGTACCCAAAGTCGTGGCATACCGAACGGAATCCACTCCCTCCAGAATCTCCTCCAACTCCAGACCCAGGACGTTGTAGGCTTTGCTCAGTGCTTCGTTGAATCCAAGTGCAAGATTGTGATGAGTCGTGAGGGCTTTCTCCTCAATGTACTTCCCATCCCAAACCACGAAACAATCGGTGAATGTGCCACCGATATCGACAGACACGCGTCTCATACTACCTCCTTTATTCTTCTCTCCGCAGTTCTGTCCCTCTTCGGCTCTTGACCGGAGGGGAACGGCGGGATTTCTGGTTTGCATGTTTCCGCTTCGGAAAGGAGGGATTTTTCGTCCTGGCAAGGAAATCGAGGGATTGCGCGGAGGCGTACTGCTGTACGCCGCACAAGTAATCCCGAAGATTGACACCGCCAAGGCGGAAAAGGACCCTTTCCGGACGGAAACTAGTGACCGCCGTGTCCGGCGCCGAGTACTACTTCAGGACCTCTTACCGGCTCGAAGACCTCTTCACGTGTGGACCATTGAGCTTTCAGGGCCTTCAGATCCGGCTCTATGTCATATAGAGGAGGATGGCCGGGGATTGCATATTCGGTTTCAACCTGGGTTCCGCACTTCGGGCAGTAATACTCGAGAATGCGCACCCACTCGGGATCCGGGCTGAAGGTGAAGCGATACTTGTCAGGATCGATGATCGGCGGATGGATTTCGCTGGGGTCGCGGTTATAGACCAGCATCCCCTCTTTGTAGCTCTTCTTTGCGGAACCCACCTCGTGATTACAGACGCGGCACTCCCAGGTTTCTTTCTCCAGGTCAATCCGGAGATATTCTGTCATCAGTACTTTCATGGTATTTAGCCTCTCTTGTTCAATAGAATGTCGCCCGCGTCGCTGATGACGAAATCCCACCCGTCCAGGACTCGGCAGGTGAAGAAGTCTTCTTCGATAATGGCGGGACCTACGCCGTGATTGCCGGTTTTCATCTGGTCAAGGTTGTACACAGGCACTTCAACCAGCCCCTTCCCCTTGGTCAGCAGAGTCCTGTTACTGTTCAACGAAGCCTTTTCGCCCTTTTTGCATTTAACCTGACTCTCTCTGTCCGTACGCAATACCTTGACCGCTTTCAGATCTACTTCGACGTGCTCGGCTTTTTTGAATGCGGCCGGGATTTTCGCATCAGTCAGGTAG
>JBAVTM010000602.1:0-8272 GCA_049696195.1 Desulfuromonadaceae bacterium
ACCACCCTGCGGGACGGCGAACAGACCGCCGGGGTGGTCTTCTCCAAACGCGAAAAGATCGCGATCGCCCGCATGCTCGATTCGATCGGCGTGGGGGAGATCGAATGCGGCATACCGGCCATGGGGAAAGAAGAACAGGAGTCGATCCGCGCCCTGGTTGATCTGGGGCTCAAAGCCCGCCTGATTACCTGGAACCGGGCGCTGCTGCCTGAAATTGAGGCAAGTATCAGCTGCGGTGTGCAGGCGGTGGACATTTCCCTTTCCGTTTCCGATCAGATGATCGTTCATAAACTGCGCAAGGATCGTGACGCGGTGAAGGAACAGCTGAAGATCGCGCTCGGTTTCGCCAAGCAGCACGACCTCTACGTGTCCGTCGGGGGGGAGGACGCCAGCCGCGCCGACCTCCCCTTCCTGGTGGAGCTGATGGAGATCACCCGCTCGCTGGGCGGCGACCGCTTCCGCTTCTGCGATACGCTCGGGATCATGGACCCCTTCACGATGTTCGACAAGGTGGCGTACCTTCGCCGTGCGGTTCCGGAGGTTGATATCGAGGTGCACACCCACAACGACCTCGGCATGGCGACCGCCAACGCCATCGCCGGTATCCGCGCCGGGGCGAAGTTCGTCAACACGACGATTAACGGTCTGGGGGAGCGCGCCGGGAATGCCGCTCTCGAAGAGGTCGTCATGGGACTCAGGCACGCCTGCGGTGTCGAGACCGGCATCGACACCCACCGCTTCCGGGAGATGTCGCTCTTTGTCGCCAAGGCCTCCCACCGTCCGCTCCCGGTCTCCAAGCCGGTCGTCGGCGAGCGGGTCTATTCCCATGAATCGGGGCTGCACGCCGACGGGGTCATCAAGGATCCGCATAATTATGAAGGGTACGACCCGGCAGAGGTCGGAATGAGCCGCAGCATCGTGGTCGGCAAACATTCCGGCACCGGCGGCCTGATCGAACGCTACCGCGGCATGGGAATCGCCGTAGACCGCATCCGGGCGGAGCCGCTGCTGGAACTGACGCGCGCCATGTCGTGCAGGCGGAAGCGGGCTCTGACAAACTGTGAATTGATGGGCATCTATCTTGAAAATGAAACGCTGCCGAAGGCGGCCTGAGGGGGAAAAATATGTGTGAAACAGGAACTGTTTTTGTGCCGATTGCCGAAGCCGCACTGCTTCTGGAGACAACCGAGATGCGGGTGCTGATGATGATCAAGAATAACGAGCTGCAGGGGAAGGTCGAGGAGGATGCCTGGTATGTGGACCGTGCCTCCCTGCGGCTGTGCGGCAAGCCAAAGGCCGCCGATATTGTCAAGCCGGGCTGCGGTGGCGGCTGTGGCGGCGGCTGCGGGCATTAAACCTTACCACCCCTAGCCCCTCCTAAAATAGGAGGGGGACTATAAACTCCCCTCCTTACAAAGGAGGGGCTGGGGGTGGTTGGGTTTTAGCTTGAAGGAAAATCAGAGAGGTACCTAATGTCCATTATCGTAAAACCGTCCGACCTGAAATTCAGATATCCGCGCGACGTCGCCAACCGTGACCAGCCGAAGTTTGCCGGCCTCCCCGACCCTGCGCCCTTTAACCGCCACGATCTGTACGAGATCCTGCCGCTGCTGTCGGCCGTCATGGAGGAACTGGGGAGCGTTGACGGCGAGGTGCTGCATCTGGTCGAGGATCTCCTCAACGAGATGCCGGGTTTTATTTCGACCCGCGGTGAGGTCTTCGATTACCTGCTCGGTTCGGCCAGGGAATGTTTGAGACGGTAGGCGACATCTGGGAGTACGCCGCCACGGGCGTTGTCGCCATCACGACCAACGGTTCGCTGACCCCGAACGGCCGGGCGGTCTTCGGGCGTGGCGTGGCGAGGCAGGCGGCTCTTCGGTATGCCGGACTTGCCGAAAAACTGGGCAGACTGCTGGCGGAGCATGGGAACCATGTGTTCGACCTGGGGGGCGGCATCGTGAGTTTTCCGGTGGAAGAAACTCCCTGGTCACTCCCCGACCCGCGCATCATCGCCCGTTCGGCGGCGGAACTCCAGCTGCTGGCGGACCGCTCGGGATGGGAACGGATTGTCGTGCCCCGTCCCGGCTGCGGCGGCGGAGGGCTCCTGTGGAAGGAGGTACAGCCTCTTCTGGTCCCTTGCTTCGATCATCGCTTTCTTGTAATAAGTCAGTTATAGCAAAACCGGTCTCACGCGGAGAACGCGGCCAAAAGTAGGCGCTTCTAAGCGAGAACACGGAGTAAGCCAGAATCAAACACGTAACATCCCGTGGTAAAACATAACCCTATAAAAAGCATTTGAAACGGGGACGAACAGGATAAACGCTGATAAATCCAGCGTCTCCGCGTGAAACTATTTTTATATACAACTCCGCAAAACAGGGCCTGTCATGAAGAGCATGCTGCATATCATTCAGAATGATCACGAAGTCCCTCCCGGCAACATCATCGACAACCTCACCATCCCGCATGTCATACATCACCCGTACCGTGACGGTCTCCTGCCGGAGCCGGAACAGATCCAGGCGCTGATCGTGCTGGGCGGCGCGATGGGGGCGAACGATGACGGCCGCCATCCGTTCCTGTATGATCTGAAAAGCCTGATTCGCCAGGTAGTGGCCGCCCGGATCCCCTACCTCGGCATCTGCCTGGGGGGGCAGCTGCTGGCGGCTGCTCTGGGGGCGAAGGTTGCCTCCCGTCGCTGGGAAGAATTGGGGACGTTGACGGTTTCTCTCACAGAGGAAGGACGGACGGATCCTCTTTTCGGCGGCATTCCGGACCAGTTCGGCACCTTCCAGTGGCATCACGACAGCTTTGACATCCCTGACGGCGGCATTCTGCTGGCGTCTTCGGAACGCTGCCCCAACCAGGCCTTCCGGGCAGGCGGCTGTGCGTGGGGAGTGCAGTTCCATCCGGAGGTGACGGAGTCGATAATTCGTGACTGGTGCGCGTGGGATAGTGCCACAAAGGCAAAAACAGAAGAGTTGATCACTTCATTTTCCAGTGGCAGTGATGCATATGTCTCGGTGTCCCGACGACTTCTCCGAAATTTCCTCCGGATTGCCGGACTTTGCCACGCTGGCATTCTGCATGAATACTGAGATACCCTGTATAGAACATGATCATTGTTGCAGGGAATTCCATGTTCCATTCATAGGCTTTTTCTCCTTGAGGCCCCTTTATCCGAGGCGCGGCGGGTATTAATGCCCTTTGGCATGGATAGTGTAACCCGAGTAGCAGGGTGACCGGAAGAATCTCTCACCACATAACCATCAAACTCTGTCAACCAGGCATCCACGCCCCGCTCTCAGCCATGAGATGCGGGGCGTTTTTTATGGTTGAACTTCTTGAATGGAGCACGCCGCTCAAAAGGCCGGGGATCATGGCACAATGATGTGATGCCACCATGAGGCGACTTGATTTGCCACCTCGATACGAACAGACGTCCACAATGACGGACGAGGGAGAATCATATGAGACAGATAGCTATTTATGGAAAAGGTGGTATCGGCAAGTCCACCACTACTCAGAATACGGTGGCCGGCCTCGCAGCATTAGGGAAGAAAATCATGATCGTCGGCTGTGATCCGAAGGCCGACTCAACCCGTCTGATCCTGCATGCCAAGGCGCAGAATACGGTCATGGATCTGGTGCGTGAACTGGGCACGGTCGAGGACCTGGACATAAATGATGTGATGAAAGTCGGCTACGCCGGTGTCAAGTGCGTCGAGTCCGGCGGTCCCGAACCGGGTGTCGGCTGCGCCGGTCGCGGTGTCATCACCGCCATCAATTTTCTGGAGGAGAACGGAGCCTATACGCCGGACCTGGATTTCGTTTTTTATGATGTTCTGGGCGACGTCGTCTGCGGCGGGTTTGCCATGCCGATCCGCGAAGGAAAGGCGGAGGAGATCTACATCGTCTGTTCCGGTGAAATGATGGCGATGTATGCAGCCAATAACATTGCCAAAGGTATTCTCAAATATGCAACATCAGGTAAGGTCCGACTTGCGGGACTTATCTGCAATGCCAGAAAGACCGACATGGAGTTTGAGCTGGTCACGGCACTGGCAGAAAAACTTGGCACGCAGATGATCCATTTCGTGCCCCGTGACAATCAGGTACAGCGGGCAGAGATGCGGCGCATGACCGTCATCGAATACTCCCCGGAACATCCTCAGGCTCAGGAATACCGGACATTGGCGCAGAAGATCAATGACAACAAGATGCTGGTCATACCCAAACCGCTGGAGATGGAAGAGCTGGAAGATCTGTTGATGGAGTTCGGGGTTATGGAGGCAGATGATGAAGCGAACGTAGGTGTTGTTGAGGCGGCGTAGAACTGGTTTTTTGCATGTATCGAGCCGCATCCGGCGAGGGATGCGGCTCGGGCGGTTTCAGCAGCTTTCTATTTCGATCTGCTCCAGTAATGCCAGTGCTGGCTGATCATCGTATTGTTCGAACAGTTCTCTGATATTGTTGATGTAGGAATGAATCAAAAACAGTTCGTCAAGGCATCGGCCCCCGTTCTGCTCCGGCTGGCCAACCAGTTCCAGCTTGCTCCAGGGGGCACAGTTTTTGCCGCAATCAAAGCCTCGGCATTCTGTACGCTCCCAGGCTGATTAATTTTTCGGCATCTGCCTCTACCACTGGCGTATCACCCATCCTGTTTACCCTCCGCACAACCGCCTCTTTTACAGGCGCAGTCACGTAACCTGCTGCATTTATGTAATATAGCAGGTTTGGCACACCCTGTGCTTTAATCTGAATCAAGCAGCGTGCAGTACAACTTTTACCACTAATACAATTTGTTCAGGCAAAGGCGCCTCCGTACTATCGGGGCGCCTTTTTTGTTGCCTCGTAAAAAAACCACATGCTCGCAGATTGGCGAGCGAAAGGAGCATCACCATGAGACAGATCGCAATTTACGGCAAGGGCGGCATCGGCAAATCGACAACCACACAGAATACGGTAGCGGGCCTTGCCTACCTCGGCAAAAAAGTCATGATCGTCGGCTGCGACCCGAAGGCGGACTCCACCCGTCTGATCCTGCACGCCAAGGCGCAGAATACCGTCATGGATCTGGTGCGCGAGCGCGGTACCGTTGAGGACCTGGAGCTGGATGATGTTTTGAAGGTCGGCTATGGCGACACCAAATGCGTCGAATCAGGCGGCCCCGAGCCGGGCGTCGGCTGTGCCGGCCGCGGTGTCATCACCGCTATCAACTTCCTGGAAGAGAACGGCGCCTACACCGATGACCTCGACTTCGTGTTCTACGACGTTCTGGGTGACGTTGTCTGCGGCGGGTTCGCGATGCCGATCCGTGAAGGGAAGGCAGAAGAGATCTATATCGTCTGTTCCGGCGAGATGATGGCCATGTACGCAGCCAACAACATCGCCAAGGGTATCCTCAAGTATGCCTCTTCCGGCAAGGTCCGCCTGGCCGGCCTGATCTGCAACGCCAGAAAAACCGACAAGGAGTTTGAACTGGTCAGCGCCCTGGCGGCAAAACTAAGCACCCAGATGATCCATTTCGTACCCCGTGACAATCAGGTGCAGAGAGCCGAGATGCGCAGGATGACGGTTATCGAATATTCGCCGGAACATCCCCAGGCTCAGGAGTACCGCACCCTGGCGGAGAAGATCCTCAATAACAAGATGCTTGTCGTACCGACCCCGCTGGAGATGGAAGAGCTGGAAGACCTGCTGATGGAGTTCGGCATCATGGAAGCGGAAGATGAGAGCGTCGTGGGTGTAGTCGAAGCAGCGACGGCAGCGTAGTCAGGTCAAAACCACCCCCCCTCGCTCCCCCCTTATCAGGGGGGAAGCCACAAACTTACACCCTCCTCCCCTGATAAGGGGAGGTCGGGAGGGGTTTTAAAGGAGACATAGTATGTCAGACAAGATACGAAAAATAGAAGGCATCACCAAGGAATCCACCCAGGCGATGATCGATGAGACCCTGTCGGTGTACCCCGAAAAGGCCAAAAAGAAACGTGCCCCGCATCTGGCGCCAAATGATGCAGCTTCCGGCTGTTCCAGTGTAAAATCCAACAAGAAGACCGTTCCGGGTGTGATGAGTGCCCGCGGTTGTGCATACGCAGGAGCCAAGGGCGTTGTCTGGGGCCCGATCCGCGACATGGTCCATGTTTCGCACGGCCCTGTCGGCTGCGGCTGGTACTCCTGGGGCACCCGCCGTAATATGATGACCGGCATCACCGGCGTGACCAGCTTTCCAATGCAGTTTACCTCGGATTTCCAGGAGAAGGATATCGTCTACGGCGGCGACAAGAAGCTTAAAGTCCTGCTGGAAGAAGCACATGATCTGTTCCCACTGGCCAAGGGGATCTCGGTCCTCTCCGAATGCCCGGTCGGCCTGATCGGTGACGATATCAACTCGGTGGCCAAACAGTCCTCCAAGGATCTGGATATTCCGATCATCCCCTGCAACTGCGAGGGTTTCCGCGGTGTCTCCCAGTCGCTGGGCCATCATATCTCCAACGACACGATTCGCGATTACATCATCGGCACCCGCGAGTTCGCGGAACCTGAGAGCCCCTATGACATCGCCCTGATCGGCGAATACAACATCGGCGGCGACGCCTGGTCAACCAAACCGCTGCTCGAAGAATGCGGTCTCAACGTCAAGGCTGTCTGGACCGGCGACGGCGAGCTGGAGAAGATCGCCGCCACCCACACGGTAAAGCTCAACGTCATCCACTGCTATCGTTCCATGAACTACATGTGCAAGGTTATGGAAGAGAAGTACGGCATCCCCTGGATCGAGCTCAACTTCTTCGGGCCGACCAAGATCAGGGAGAGCCTGCGAAAACTCGCCGAGCTGTTCGACGACAACATCAAGGCCAAGGTAGAAGCCGTGATCGCCAAATACGATCCGATCATGCAGGCGATCGTTGAAGAGTACAAGCCGCGCCTGGACGGCAAGAAGGTCATGCTGCTGGTGGGCGGCCTCCGTCCGCGCCACACTATCGGCGCCTATGAAGACCTCGGCATGGACTGCGTCGGCTCCGGCTACGAGTTCGCCCACAACGACGACTACGACCGTACCGCACCGGAGATGCCGGATGCCACGGTGGTCTATGATGATCCCTCCGAATACGAGTTCGAGAAGTTCGCCGATGCGTTGAAGCCTGACCTGATCGGTTCGGGAATCAAGGAAAAATATGTGTTCCAGAAGATGGGTATTCCGTTCCGCCAGATGCACAGCTGGGACTATTCCGGCCCCTACCACGGCTACAAGGGTTTCGAGGTGTTTGCCCGCGACGTGGATATGGCGATTAACAGCCCGACCTGGAAGCTGGTAAAAGCGCCGTACTAGGAACACCACCCCCAGCCCCTCCTTATCAAGGAGGGGAGCTTAAAGTCCCCCTCCTATTTTAGGAGGGGCTAGGGGTGGTAAAGACGTTGAAACAATTTATCGTGGCTGTGTAACGGATGAGTTTCCAGCCCAAAAGGAGTACACCATGTCAAACCTACTAAACCTTGAAGTTAAAAAGATCGTCGAGACCCCGTCGGAAGAGATCGAGCGGGTCAAGAACTGGATCAACACCGAGGAGTATAAAGAGAAGAACCTGGCCCGTCAGGCGCTGGTGATCAATCCGGCTCACGCCTGTCAGCCGCTCGGCGCTCAGCTTGCCGCCCACGGCTTTGAAGGGACACTCCCGTTCGTACATGGTTCACAGGGATGCGCTTCTTACTACCGCTCGACCCTGAACCGCCATTTCCGTGAACCGGCCCCGGCCGTGTCCGATGCGATGTCCGAGGACGGCGCGGTGTTCGGCGGCCAGAACAATCTCCATGAAGGGCTTGAAAACGCGGTCGCCCTGTACAAGCCGAAGATGATCGCGGTATTCACCTCCTGCATGCCGGAGGTTATCGGCGACGACCTGACCGCGTTCATCAGGAACGCCAAGTCGAAAAGTTTTGTGCCGAAGGGTCTGCAGATCCCCTACGCCAACACCCCCAGTTTCAACGGCACCCATATCCATGGCTACGATTCGATGCTGGTTTCGATCCTGCAGACGCTGACCGAGGAGAAGAAGATCGAGGGGCGCTGCACCGGCAAGCTCAACCTGATCGCCGGCTGCGACTTCAACACCGGCGACTACCGCGAATACAAGCGGATCCTGAAGGAATTCGGCATCCCTTTCACCGTCCTGGCCGATATCTCCGACACCTTTGATTCCCCCTGCGACGGCAGTTACAGCGTCTACGCCGGCGGAACCAAGCTGGATGACGCCGCCGACTCGATCAACGG
>JBAVTM010000603.1:0-16535 GCA_049696195.1 Desulfuromonadaceae bacterium
ACGGTGCGCTCTACTGGCACCTGGTGGATCTGATCTGGATATTCATCTTCCCGCTCTATTATCTGATACTGTGACGGTATGATCATGAATGAACACCACCACATCGTACGTTACCGCAAACTGGTCGGCATCTGGCTGACGCTGGTTGCCCTGACCGCCCTGACCGTGGCGATTACCCGCATGAATCTGAGGGGGTACAGGGTACTGGGGGCGCTGACCATCGCCTGCGTCAAGGCGGGGCTGGTGATCGCCGTGTTCATGCACATGCAGTACGAGGAGCGGCTGCTGCGCTGGCTGCTGTTCCTGGCGCTGGTAACCCTGGCGATATTCATAGGCTTCACTTTTTTTGACGTACTTTACCGCTAAGGGGATGACGTGAACCCACTGCCTCTCATATCCACCTCCGAAGCGATCGATCCGGTCTTCATGTTCATCTTCGGTGCCTGCTTCGTACTGCTGCTCGGCATCACCGTCGCCATGGTGACCTTCGTGCTGCGCTACCACCGCTCCCGGGCACCGCAGCCGACCTCGCAGGCCGACGGGAACCTCTGGCTGGAGATTGTCTGGATCATGCTGCCGACCCTGCTGGTGCTGGCCATGTTCTGGTACGGCTGGAAAGAGTACCTGGTGCTGCGGACCGTACCGAAGGACGCCCTTCAGGTAACCGCCACGGCACGCATGTGGTCCTGGAATTTCCGGTATGCGGGCGGCAGGACAAGTCCCAAGCTGTTCGTTCCGGTCGGCAGACCGGTGCGGGTGGAACTGGTCTCTCAGGACGTGATCCACGGTTTTTTCCTCCCCGCCTTCCGGGTCAAGCGGGACGTGGTGCCCGGCATGACTAATTACGCCTGGTTTGTGGCCTCGAAACCGGGCAGCTATGATCTGTTCTGCTCCCAGTACTGCGGTACCGGCCATTCCGCCATGATTACCACCGTCGAGGCGCTCCCCGTGAAGGAGTTCGAGGAATGGATCGAACACGGGGCAGGAGGAGGCGAAAAGGAATCCCGCATCGACGGCAGGAAACTGTCGGAGGAGAAAGGGTGCCTGGGGTGCCATTCGCTGGACGGTTCGCCCGGCGTGGGGCCGAGCTTCAATGGGATCATGGGGAGGAGCGTAGTGGTGCTTACCAAGGGGGCCGAGCGCACGATCACGGTGGATGATGCCTATCTGCGGCAGTCAATAGTCGATCCGCAGGCCGACCTGGTCAAGGGGTTTCCGCCGGTCATGCCTGTTTTTGCCGATTTGAAGGAAGAAGATATCGAGGCGCTGGTTGAGTTTATCAAAACGGTGAAATAGGTGGACGTCACCGCATGAAGATGAGGGAAACACCGTGTTGAGATCATTCTCGAAACTATTTCGCCCCCCACTTGCACTGCTGAATGGTGTAACCGCCTTGGGGGGAGTTTTTCTTTACCCGGTACCGGTGCAGGCGATGAGCCTGCTGGCGGCTTTCAGCGGCGTGACCCTGCTGGCCATGGGAGGCTCGGCCTTCAACCAGCTGCTGGAGCGCGACCTCGACGCGTTGATGACACGCACCATGCTGCGCCCGCTTCCCCTGGGACATCTCTCTACTACGGCTGTTGCTACTGCCGGAGCCGGCGCGATTCTGGCCGGACTTGCCCTGCTCGCCGCGACCGGCGGTCTCCTCCCCCTCCTGCTCGGCCTGACCGCTACGGTCTGGTATCTGGCGGTTTACACACCTCTCAAGCGCAAAACCACCCTGGCCCTTCCGCTCGGCGCACTGTGCGGGGCCTTCCCGCCGCTGATCGGCTGGACCCTGGCGGGCGGCACTCCGACCGACTACCGGATCATTATTCTGGCCGGAGTCCTCTTCCTCTGGCAGATGCCGCACTTCTGGCTGCTGCAGGAACGCTACGGTGCAGATTACCGCCGGGCCGGCGTTCCGCTTGTCGTGGTGGGGGAGTGCCTGTTCGGACTCTGGATCGTTGCCCTGACGACGGCGACGCTGATGCTGCCGGCCTTCGGGGCGATCGGCCGCCCCGCCTCCCTGTGGTATGCCGCCTTTCCGGTCCCGCTGCTGCTCCTGGCGCTGATGCGTTCCAGGAGGTCCCTTTTCATCTGCCTGAACCTCTTTCCTCTGCAGCTGACGCTGGTTCTTTTTTTCGCTGCCGGATGACATGGCGTAATCGATTTTTTTAATGATGAGCGAAAGAGTTTCACCGCCCAGCAAAGCCCGTTCCCGGCAGCACGGAACGGGCTTTGCTGTACCCGCTCCAGATACATAAAAGACCTGTTTGGTCTTTTATGTATCTGTGCTATACTTTCTTCGTAAAGGGAGGTGTGTTATATGAACGCGCTTGAATTTTTGAATCGTTTTGAGAACGACTGTCTCAGCTTCTACAAAACCCTTGCCGCCGAGACCACCGATCCCGAATTGAGGGGGCTCTACGAGCTTCTGGCCGATAGCCGCACGCGGCATCTGGATCTGCTGAGACCACTGATGGAGACCGTCCGGAGCGAAGATTTGACATCGGAACTGACCGAACGTGCCGGGCATGTTATCAACGGCTGCCGTATGGCGCTGACTGCCCGGGATCTTGATAAGGAGATGCGGGGCGACCGTGACGCCTTCGGTCATGTGGTTCGTGCTGAAGGTGAAATGATTGCGCTCTGTGAAGGGATGGCCAGGGTGGAGGAGAGAGAGAAGGTCAAGGCCCTGCTGAACTGGTTTGTGGACGATGAAAAGCGGCACCTGGAAGAGATCGAGGAGATTTATGAGTTTGTAGAAGCTCCTCATTGCTATCTGGAATGGGGCGAGTTCTCCAATCTGCACCCGCTCTGAAAGAGATCAGCAGCTATCAAGGTATAAAGGGAGGTGACTGTCATGAAAGCTTCAGAATACAGCAAAGTATGCTACTGGACCGAGCAGCGGGACGAACCGGTTCTGCTCAGAAATATACGGACCGGGGAGACGGGGATGTCATTCGGTTGCACCAACGCCGGGGAAACGGTTCAGGTGCGACTGGCCAACGGCGAGCTGGATTCCTGGGAACGCGCTGAATGCTCTGAAACGACCCATTGAATATTTTTGCTCTCTACCGGAACCGGGGTGAGGTATGGAAACGAGACTGAGGGCGGTTCTGCCCGATCAGGATTTGCTGAAGCTGTATGAGCAGATGGTGCTGTCCCGTGAATTCGAGGAGTCATGTGCCGAGCAGTACACCAAGGGTCACATCACCGGCTTCCTGCATCTGTACAGCGGGCAGGAGGCGGTGGCCGTAGGGGCGACGGCCGGGCTGCATGGTGATGATTATATCCTCTCGGCCTACCGTGAGCATGCCCAGGCGATCGTGCGGGGCGTCGAACCGCGCCGGGTGATGGCGGAGCTGTTCGGCAAGGCCACCGGCCTCTGCAAGGGGAAAGGGGGGTCGATGCATCTCTTCGCCCCCTCGCTCAACTTCATGGGTGGATATGCCATTGTCGGAGGGCAGTTCCCGATCGCGGTCGGACTGGCGTTTTCTGCCAAATACCGCGGGGAGGAGCGCATTGCCGCCTGCTTCTTCGGCGACGGGGCGGTCAATCAGGGTACCTTTCATGAGTCCCTCAACTGGGCCCGGCTGTGGGAACTGCCGGTGCTCTTCATCTGCGAGAACAATTTCTACGGCATCGGCACCGAAGTGCACCGCTCTTCGGCGCTGGCCAGCATTCACAAACGAACCTGCGGTTATGACATCCCCTCGGAAAAGGTGGACGGCATGGACGTGATCGCCGTCTACAAAGCCGTCAGGTATGCTGCGGAAAAGGTGCGTGAAACCTCGCGGCCCTATTTTATCGAAGCGGTCACCTACCGCTTCCGCGGCCACTCCATGGCCGACCCGGCCAAGTACCGCTCGGCGGCCGAGCACGAGATCTGGAAGGCGCGTGACCCGATTCCCGGCTTTGCCAAACGCCTGCTGGAAGAGGGGATCGCCACCTGCGAACAGCTGGAAGCGGTCACGGTGAAGGTCAGGGCCCTGGTGGAGGATGCGGTGCAGTTTGCCGATGCGTCCCCCTGGCCGGAGGATGAGGAGGTGTTCAATGACATCTACGTCTGAGATGACCTACCGTGATGCCCTGAACCTGGCCCTGAAGGAGGAGATGCGGCGCGACCCGTCGGTAGTGGTGTGGGGCGAGGATGTGGCGCTCTACGAGGGTTCATTCAAGGTCACCCGCGGCCTTCTGGCCGAATTCGGCGAGGAGCGGGTCAGAGACACCCCGATCTCCGAGAATACCATCGTCGGGGTGGCGGTGGGAGCCGCCATGGGAGGGCTCCGGCCGATAGCCGAGCTGATGACGGTCAACTTCGCCCTGCTGGCGATGGACCAGATCATCAACCATATGGCCAAGATTCGCTCCATGTTCGGCGGTCAGACCTTTCTGCCGATGGTGGTGCGCATGCCGGGCGGCGGCGGCAGCCAGCTGGCGGCCCAGCATTCCCAGTCGCTGGAGAGCTATTTCATGCACTGCCCCGGGCTGCGCATCGCCTATCCGGCGACTCCGGCCGACGCCAAGGGCCTGCTGAAGAGCGCGGTCCGTGACAACAACCCGGTCATCTTCCTGGAGCATGAACTGCTCTACAACAGCAAGGGGGAAGTGCCGCTCGATCCGGAGTTTCTGGTTCCCTTCGGCAAGGCCGCGGTCATGCGGAGCGGCAGCGACGTGACGGTCGTGGCCTATGCCCGCATGAGCATCCTGGCCCTGCAGGCCGCCGTTGAACTTGAAAAGGAGGGGATTTCCTGCGAGGTGATCGACCTCCGCACCCTCAACCCGCTTGACATGGATGCGGTGATCGAATCGGCCCGCCGGACCGGACGGGCAGTGGTCGTCGAGGAGTGCTGGCGCACCGCCGGACTGGGGGGCGACATCGCCCACCGCATCCACGAGGCCTGCTTCGAAAGCCTGCTGGCGCCGGTCAGGCGTGTAGCCGGGCTGGATGTGCCGATGCCCTACTCCCGCAAGATCGAAAAGATCTGCATTCCCCAGGTGGAGAGCATTGCAAAAGCGGTAAAAGAGGTTATGGTATAAGCTGTACATGTGATGAGCAAGGGGGGGGCAATGGCAACTGAAATCACGATGCCCAAGCTGTCAGACACCATGACCGAGGGGCAGCTGGGAGCGTGGCGCAAGAGCGTCGGCGAACGGATCGAGCGGGGCGACGTCATCGCCGAGGTGGAGACCGACAAGGCCACCATGGACCTGGAGGCTTTCTCCTCCGGCATTCTGCTGGAACAGCGGGTCC
Organism: Desulfuromonadaceae bacterium; assembly: GCA_049696195.1. Classification (GTDB taxonomy): domain Bacteria; phylum Desulfobacterota; class Desulfuromonadia; order Geobacterales; family Pseudopelobacteraceae; genus JACRCG01. The sequence goes on from JBAVTM010000603.1 coordinate 5,240, forward strand.
AGGCCGGCGAACTGGTGCCGGTCGGTACCGTGATCGGCTTGATCGGTGAAGCGGGCGAAGCCGTAGCGCATCCAACCCAAACGAATAATCCTCCACCGCCGGAGCCGGTTTCAGCAGAAACAGAGCCGGCCCCGGCCATTCCGGACCAATCCCCTTCCGCTGCAGCACCCGAACGAAGCGCGTCGCAGGCAGTTCAGGCGGCGCCGGTCGTGCGCCGCCGTGCCGGTGAGCTGGGTGTCGATCTGGCGCAGGTCGTCGGCAGCGGCCCCGACGGGAGAATCATGCTGCAGGACCTGGAGCATCTCCTCCCGCCTGGTTCACCTCCCCCCGCGGATGCCGGCGCAGAGACGCCATCCGGCGAAGCATCTGTATCCTCGCACCCCTCGGCGACGACGCCGCTCAGCCGCATGCGGGGCGCCATCGCCCGCACCACCAGCGACTCGTGGCGAACGATCCCCCATTTTTACCTGACACGAGAGATCGAGATGGATTTGGCTGAGCAGGCGGTCAGGGGATTGAAGGGTGAAGGGGTCACCGTCTCGCTCAACGCGCTGATCCTGGCCTCTGCCGCCCTGGCGCTGACCGCTTTCCCGGCGCTCAATGCCGGCTACAGCGACGGGGGCATCGTTACCTATCCCGACGTCAACCTGGCCTTTGCGGTGGCCCTCGAAGGCGGGCTGCAGATGCCGGTGATCAGGAGGGCAGACGGCAAGGGGGTGCGTGAGCTGACCGCCGAATCCGCGCTGCTGGCCGAAAAGGCCCGGGAGGGGAGACTGGCGATGGACGAGATCTCGGGGGGGAGCTTCAGCGTTTCCAACCTGGGGATGTACGGAATCGATTCCCTGGCTTCGATCATCATGCCGGGACAGGCGGCGATCCTGGGGATCGGATGTGTGGCGGACCGCCCGCTGGTACGGAACGGAGTGCTGCAGGCGGCGCGCCTGATGACCGCGACCCTCTCCTGCGATCACCGCATCGTCGACGGTGTCACCGCCGCAGCTTTTCTCAACAAATTCAGACAACTGCTGGAGCATCCGTCAGAACTTCCGGCCTGACAGGGGGTGACATCATGAGGATTTTTATCAGCGGCGGAACCGGTTTTGTCGGCGGGCATGTCTGCCGTGCCCTGCGGGAGCGGGGGCACACACTGCGCCTTCTCGTTCACCGCCGCGGAGGCACTGCTGAGAGCGGCATTGAGTTTTTCGAAGGGGATGTGACCCGCCCGGCGAGCTTTGCCGAGGGGGTGAACGGCTGCGATGCCGTGATAAACCTGGTCGGTATTATCCGTGAGTTTTCCTTAAAAAAGATCACCTTTGAAAGGCTGCATGTCCAGGCCACGGAGGCCATGCTGGAGGTCACCCGCAAAAGCGGAATCCGCCGCTATCTGCAGATGTCGGCCCTCGGAGCTAGGCCGGCTGCCGTTTCCGCCTATCACCGGAGCAAGTGGAGTGCGGAGGAGTTAGTGCGGGGGAGCTCCCTGGACTGGACGATCTTCCGCCCGGCGCTGATCTTCGGGCCGCACGACTCGTTCATCAATATGCTGGCGGCGCAGCTGCGGCTTGCTCCGTTCATGCCGGTCATCGGAAGCGGCAGCTACCGGCTGCAGCCGATCCATGCCGATGATGTCGCGCACTGTTTCGCCCTGGCACTGAAGATGCCGGAAACGATTGGTCAGGCGTACGAATTGTGCGGAGGCGATCGTTTGAGCTACGATGAGCTGCTGGACGTGATTGCCCGTGCCATGGGCAAAGTACCGCCGATGAAGCCGCACCTGCCGCTGGGTTTGATGAAGTTGATGGTTCCGTTCATGCAGAAAATCCCGCAGTTTCCGATAACCATGGATCAGCTGCAGATGCTGCTGGAGGAGAGCATCTGCAGCGGTGAATGGCAGCAGACCTTCGGATTCGAGCCGCGCGGTCTACAGAATGGAATAGCTGAATATCTGCATAAAACTTGACCGGAATGCGCAGGTATTGTATAAGGATCGCATGAACCGATTGTATTTCAGTATGATAGCGGTATGTGTCGTTGTGTTGCTGTTGCCGCCGACAGTCGGCGCGGATGCCCTCCCGGTGGGAGATTCCTCGCTGTTGCACGAGCTCTCAGTAACGGCACAAACCAATCTGGAAGAACTTGTCCTGAAAAGCAGCACGTTTGAGTCCGTCGAAGGCGTTGCGTCGTATTATGCACGCAAATTCGAGGGGCGCCCGACGACCTCGGGTCACCGCTATAATCCCGAGAAGTTGACCGCCGCCCACCAGAGCTTGCCGCTCGGAACGGTGGTAAAGGTGCGAAATCCTGCAACCAGACAGGAAGTGCAGGTAACAATCAATGACCGCTGCGCACCCAAATCCTTCCACTTTATCGACCTTTCCCGCGCCGCCGCCAAGAAGATCGGTCTGTGGGGAAAGGGAAAGATCAAGGTGGTGATCACTCCCCTCATCGAAGAGAGGCTCGAAGAACCGGCATAAGCAGACCCTCGCCGCCCCCCCTTTTTGTCGCTGTTTTCCTGACCCCTTTTTAAAGTGGCACGCCTCATGCTACTTCCCCTGTTACAGGGGGAACTAACCATGGGAAAATCAATACTGATTTGTGATGACGAACCGCTCATCAGAATGAACCTGAAGGGCATGCTGTCCGATCTCGGCTTCGATGAGATACTGGAGTGCGGAGACGGCGCAAAGGCCGTGGAGCTGGCATTGGCGAGCTTTCCGGACATGGCGATTCTGGATGTGTCGATGCCCGGCATGGACGGAATAACCGCAGCGGTCGAGATCAAAAAGAAGCTGAAGATCCCGATCATGCTGCTGACAAGCGCCTGTGACCGCGCGACCGTAAAGCGTGCATCGGCAAGCGGGATTGCCGCTTTTTTAACCAAACCGCTACGGCAGCAGGATCTCCTCCCGGCGATAGAAATTGCGCTGCAGCATGTTGAAGAGATTGAAGAGCTGAAAGAGAAGATCGACGACCTGCGCGAGCTCATCGAGAACCGCAAGATCATCGAAAAAGCCAAAGGGGTTCTGATGGAGAAGAACCGGGTGGCGGAGGCGGAAGCCTACCGCATCATGCAGAAGAGTGCGATGGACAAGCGCAAAACGCTCCGGCAGGTTGCCGACGGTATCTTGAAGGAGAGCTGAAAACCGTCTCGCGCAGTGATACGAAGAAATAAGTATCATCTAAAAACAACGTTTAAGTTTTTAAAGAGAAAGATATGCACAAAAAGGGGTCCCGGCAGTTGCCGGGAACCCTTGATTTTTTTGCTGCCGAAGACTGGAAACTGCAGGATCTCACTATGGTTTGATCTTTTCCATATTCTAGTGGAACCGGGAAAGTCCCAATAAATGCGTTGTTGTTTGCTGGAATTTGAGATTATATTGTTTTTGCTGCCTACACCATTCCCATAATGTAGTTGGCAAGACCAAAATGTTTGGCCATCTGGGTTATTCATTGACCAACGATTCAAAATGGTAAAAGGAACATTATGGACTTAAACAGCGATCAGAAAGAACTTGTAGAGTTGTTTGTGAGGCAAGAGTTTCTTATTGGTAAACTATATAAGCTTTTTTCATACAGATACCCTCAGTATAAGGTTTTTTGGACTGAAATGGCTATGGAAGAGCATCTGCATGCTTCTTGGATTAAGCGGCTTTCTGAACGCGATCCCACGGATAAATTCAAATTTTCACAAGGAGAATTAAGAACAAATTATCTTGCTTCAAGCATAAAATCTATAGAGAGCCTTATTGGTGGGGTTAAGAACAATAGAGAATTTCCCATCGCTCAAGCAGTGAGTATGGCGCTTCAGCTTGAAAAAGGACTATGGGAAAAGAAAGTTTTCCAATGTTTTGAGGGTGACTCGGATGAAGTAAGAAGAATTCTGGATACTTTGAACTTGGAACAAGAGTTCCATATAAAAAAAATTGATAAATTCGCTCGGCAGTTTCTAAAAAAATGCATAGAGAATGATTCTCCATGAAGATCGAAGTTTATTGGCTGACATGTTTATACAACACATGCATAGCACCAAATCTGTACTAAATCCATTTTGATGGAATAAAAAATAAGAAAAAAGGCCTTACGGAAAACCGTAAGGCCTTTATTCTTCTGATGGTGCCGAAGACTGGACTCGAACCAGCACACCCTTGCGAGCACAAGAACCTGAATCTTGCGTGTCTACCAATTCCACCACTTCGGCAGGTGAGCTGTCTTCATATCATCTCCATTTTCATAATGCAAGCATAAAAAAACAAAATCCCGCGAAAAGGCCCGAATAACTTGACAAATAGACATCCGCAGTGATATCAGAAGGGTTCACATTTTCAGATATCTTTCGGAGGAAACATCATGGAACGTACGTTCGCAATCATCAAGCCGGATGCAGTTGAGCGCAAGCTGGCCGGTAAAATTCTGGCCAGAATCGAAGAAAAGGGTTTCACCATCGCAGGAATGAAAAAGATCCAGCTGACCAGAAAACAGGCAGAGGGTTTCTACTACGTCCACAGTGAGCGCCCTTTTTTCAATGACCTGTGTGCTTTCATGTCCCGCAGCCCGGTAATCGTGCTCTGCCTGGAGAAAGAGAATGCCATCGCCGACTGGCGCACCCTGATGGGCGCAACCAATCCTGCCAATGCCGAGCCGGGAACAATCCGCAAGGATTTCGCGGTCAATATCGAGGAGAATTCATCCCACGGCTCCGACGCTCCTGAGACCGCAGCGTTTGAAATCCCGTATTTCTTCAGCGCGCTCGAATTGGTATAACGGCACCTGATAACTCAAAGTACACCAAAAAGGCCCTGCGATCGCAGGGCCTTTTTGGTGTATCAGAAACAGACAGACATAACTGGCTCAGGAAAAATGATGTTCGAGCGCCGCTGCCAACGCGTCCAGTGTGTGCGATTCCGGTTCGATATCAACCTTCAGCCCCAGATCCCGGCAGCTTTTTGAAGTGATCGGGCCGATTGAGGCAACGGTTACCCCCTTCAGCATATCCAGCATCAACTCTTCCCCCAGCATCGCGGCCAAATTTTGAACCGTTGAAGACGACGTGAACGTGATGCAGTCCACCGATCGTTTCTCCAGAGCAAAGAGCGTCTCGGGCGGAAGCCTCTCCGGAAAGATGTTGCGATACGCGACCGGACTGTCCACGTGTGCCCCCATCCGCTTCAGTTCGCGCGGGATGACGTCACGCGCCTTGTCGGCGCGTGGGAAAAGCACCCGGCTGCCATGCATATCCAGACGGGAGAATTCCTCGACAACCCCTTCGGCTTTATAATCGGTCGGCACCAGATCCGGCTTTATGCCGTACGAGCGTATCTCGTCAGCCGTCTTTGGCCCGACGGCACACACCCTGCACCCTGACAAGACCCTGGCATCCAGTCCCAGCGAATCCAGCCGCTGGAAAAAGAAGCGCACCGCGTTTCCCGACGTCAGCACTACCCAGTTGTAGCTCCGCAATTCACGGATTGCCAGATCGAGCAGCTGCCAGCTCTCCGGCGCCACCAGCCGGATGGTAGGACATTCCAGCACCGTTGCACCGAGCGCGGCCAGCGCGGTGGAGAACTCTCCTGCCTGTTCGGCGGCACGGGTGACAACGATCTTCTTCCCGCAGAGGGGGCGCTTGTCAAACCATTGCAGCTTCTCCCGCAACGCAACCACTTCGCCGACGATAGTAATCGCAGGCGGCTTGAAGCCGCATTCGTCGGCCCGGTCGGCAATGTCAGCCAATGTGCCGACCAGCACCTGCTGGCAGGCGGTCGTGGCCCAGCGCACCAGGGCGACCGGCGTATCAGGGGATCTGCCATGCTCCAGCATGCGCTGCATATTGCTCCGCAGGGTGGTAATTCCCATATAAAACACCACCGTACCGCCCCCTAATGAAAGTCGGTCCCAGTCGATGCATGATTCATTCTTGTCTTTCCCTTCCTGACCGGTGACAAACGCAACCGAAGCGGTTATGTCCCGATGGGTCAGCGGGATGCCGGAGTATGCCGCGGCTCCTACGGCGGCGGTGACCCCTGGAACGACTTCGAAGGGGATGCCTGCTTCACGCAGCGCCTCGCACTCTTCACCGCCACGGCCGAACACGAAAGGGTCACCCCCCTTCAGGCGCACAACGACCTTTCCCGCTCCCCCCTTTGCAACCAGCAGGGAGTTTATCTCGTCCTGGCCCTGATTGTGCCGGCCTCCGATCTTGCCGGCATAAATGCGCTCGGCCCCCTCGGGCGCGTGGCAGAGAAGCTGCTCGTTCGCCAGATAGTCATAGACCACGACATCGGCTCTCTGCAAGCATTCCACACCGCGCAGCGTAATCAGGGACGGGTCGCCGGGACCGGCGCCCACAAGATAAACTATCCCGTTATTCACCGATCGACCTCTGATACACTTCTTCCAGAATGGCCTTGCCCCCTTCGGCCAGCAGCTGATCGGCAAGACGGATACCCAACTGCAGGCATTCGGCTACCGGACCGCTGATTTCGCCGCGAACGGAGCGCTGGCCGTCAACGGCTGCGATGAAACCAACCAACCGCAGCTGACCGTTGCTGACCGTTCCGTGCGCCGCAATCGGCACCTGGCACCCCCCCTCGCAACGTTTGAGCAGAGCACGCTCGGCCCGGACTGCGTAGCTGGTGTCGGCATGGTTAAAAAAATCGATCGTTTCGGTTATGACCGGATCAGCCAGACGGCACTCGATCCCCAGGGCACCCTGGCCGATGGCCGGAATGGAGAGGTCGACGTCCAGATATTCCCCGACACTGTCGGTAAACCCGAGGCGCTTCAAACCGGCGGCAGCCAGAATGACCGCGTCAAGATTGTCGTCGGTAAGTTTTCTGATACGGGTCTCCACGTTGCCGCGAATGATACACATCTGCAGGTCGGGACGCACTTTCAGAAGCTGGGCCTGACGGCGGAGAGCGCTGGTGCCGATGCGGGCCCCCTGCGGCAGATCGGCAAATTTCACATTGCGCGAGATCACTGCATCACGCGGGTCTTCGCGCTCGGTGATGCAGTGCAGCCCCAACCCTTCCGGAAAGTCGGTCGGCACGTCCTTCATACTGTGTACGGCGATGTCGATCTCGCCCCGCAACATCGCTTCTTCGATCTCCTTGACGAACAGTCCTTTGCCGCCAACCTGGGCCAGCGGGACATCCAGGATCTTGTCGCCGATCGTCTTGATCTTGGTCAATGTGACTTCCATGCCGGGATAACGCTTCTCAAGTTCGGACTTTACCCAGTTGGCCTGCCAGAGGGCCAGCTGACTGGCGCGGGTTCCAATACGTAACATTTTGGGGGGCATAAATTAAATCTCCATTTCTCTCATTAGTAGTCAATACATTCGGTGTCGCTATTCTTCCAGCTCCAGCTCTTCATCGTCCCGCTGCAACGCTTCCAGCTCAAACAGCTGGCGCAGGGCATCGATATACAGGTCAACCCGTCCCCCCTGTCCTGCCTGCTTGAGCGCGGACGTGGGGGCGTGAAGCAGCTTGTTCATCATCGCAAGGGTAAGCGCATCCAGCCGCTTCCCGGCATCGGGGGGCAAATCCTTCCACCCGGCAATGGTCTTGTCGACCTCTGCCCGGCGGATCTCATCGAAGCGGTTGCGGAGGGCGACAATGGTCGGGGTCACTTCCAGTGTCGAAAGCCATTTGTGAAACTGACCGATCTCCTGCTCGATTATCTCCTCGGCTTTTTCGGCCTCCAGAGAGCGCTGGGCAAGATTGGCCTGAACGATCTCCTGCAGGTGGTCGACGGTAAAGAGGTAGGCGTTCTCGACAGCGTCAACCTTGGGATCGATATCACGCGGTACGGCAATATCAATGAAAAAGATCGGCTTGAATCTACGCTTTTTGATGACCTCTACGGCATCCTTCGGCCCGATGATGCAGTGCGGAGCCCCGGTGGATGACAACACAATATCGGCCCGGTGGAGGTGTTCTAAAAACGCTTCGAAAGGGACCGCCTCGCCGCCGAACTCTTCCGCCAGACGTTCAGCCCGCTCAAAGGTGCGGTTGGTTACCATCACCCCTTTTGCGCCACTGTTAAGAAAGTGCTTGGCGGCCAGTTCGCACATTTCCCCGGCGCCGATCAGCATGACGGTCTTGTCGGAGAGGTCGCCCAGAATTTTTTTCGCCAGCTCCACGGCAGCAAATGCGACGGAAACAGCGGAAGAAGCTATTTTAGTTTCGGTGCGCACCCGCTTGGCGACCGAAAACGCCTTGTGAAGAAAGCGATTGAGAATAATCCCTGATGATTTGAATTCAGCCGCATAGCCGTAGGAAGTTTTGATCTGTCCCAGAATCTGCGGTTCGCCGACGATCATCGAATCCAGGCTGGAAGCGACCCGGAACACGTGACGGATGGCGGACTCGGCGTGGTAACTGTACAGGTGCGGCTCGAGCGCTTCAAACGGCAGGTGATGATACTCGGCCATAAACCGTTTTATGCGGGCTATGCCGCCGGCAATATCACGGGTTGTGGCGTAAATTTCGACCCGGTTACAGGTAGAGACTATTACCCCTTCGATAATACCCTCTAGCGTGATCAGTTCGGACAGCGGCTTTTCAATCTGGTTGGGAGAAAAAGCCACTTTTTCACGGATTTCAACAGTAGCAGTTTTGTGAGAAAGGCCGACAACGATGATATTCATCAATGATTCCGTTTCATAGTTTCAAATATTGATCGTAGAGACGTAACAGGGTACGTTTCTACTTCAAGTTACGTCTCTACCAGATGATACTGTGCTTCATAGCGAAAAACGTGAATATCACGACGATGAAACCGAGAATTGAAAGGATGGCGGCCCGCTTTCCGCGCCAGCCGATCGTAAGGCGACCATGCAGGAGCGCCGCATATATACACCAGATGATCATCGACCATGTCTGTTTATTGTCCCATACCCAGTAGCTTCCCATCGCCTTCTCCGACCAGATGGAGCCGGAGATGATCGCAACCGTCAACAGGGGGAAGCCAGCGGTCAGGCAGCGGTAACTGATCTCGTCCATCGTTTCGAGAGAGGGGAGTTTCTGGAAGAGTGCGCCAAGATGCTTCGTTTTCAGGAAATAGCGCTGGATCAGGTACATGACGGCAACGCCGGCGGCGATGGTAAAGCAGGCATAACTGGCAAAAGCCAGCAGCGCGTGAAACCAGAACCAGTTACTCTGCAGAATGGGGGGAAGCTGACGCACTTCGGCATGCAGAGAGCTTGAGGCAACCAGCATCATCAGTGCGACAGGAACAATAAATGAGCCGAGCGTCGTGACCTTGTATCTCCGCTCGAAAAAGATGAAGGCGCCGACTATGGCAAGACTGAAAAACGATAGCGATTCCTGCATGTTGGTGAGCGGCAGATATTTCATCTTGCTGGCCAGATGGATTGTCGAAAGCAGGTGTGCGGTGAAGCCGACAGCCAGTATGCGTCCGGCCCAGAGTGTCAGCAGTGGCGACGTGCGCACCAGACAGGCAAGATATGCGGCGGTAGCACAGCCATATAAGGCGACGGTCAGAAAGAAAAACAGGTGGGTCATGGCAATGATTCCTTGCGTTCAGTAAGCTCGGTGAGCAACCGCCCGGCAAGCGAGCGTAAAACCTGTGTATTGTATGTGCTGGGACTCCCGTTAGTCAACAGCTTTTCTCGTTCTGCTGACAGGTGCTGGAGGATTGTTCCGTATTCATCGCCGATATGTTCGGCAATGCGGTCTCGCACATCAACGGCAAACGTCGGGCAGCGTCCACCGGTTGATACCGCAATTTCAAGATCGCCGCGGGTCAGGGTTGCCGGAAAAGTACAGTCCCCGGCTGCCGGATTTTCGGCTGCAGCAACGAGCATCCCCCGCACATGTGCATCGGCGCACACCTGCTCGTTCACCAGGGAATTGTCGGTGGCAGCGATCACCAAAAACGCACCGTCCAGGTCAGAAACCGTGTACCTTCCGACCCGTACCGCGAGCGCACCTGACTCTTTCAGCGCTGTAATTTCGGGACAGATAGCTGTGCCCACCACCCTGACGGAAGCGCCTGCTGCCAGCAGGGTGCGAAGTTTGCGCAGGGCAACAGTTCCGCCGCCGATGACAACCACCGGTTTGCCGTGCATTCGTATGTTCAGCGCCAGCGTGGACATGCCCCATTCCTCCATGAACCGCCACTATACTCCCCTCTTGCTCTCTTTTCAACGATATGTACCCCTCCGAGTTTGCTCTTGATTTTTTCACTGTCTGGTATATCATCCGTACACAGTTATTATGCACTCAAAGGAGAACTACCGATGGCCAGTGAAAACGTTCTCGCATTTACCGATGCGAATTTCGACCGGGAGGTGTTACAGTCCGATGTACCGGTTCTTGTCGATTTTTGGGCTACGTGGTGTGCGCCCTGTAAGGCGATCGCCCCTCTTGTTGATACCATTGCCGATGAATATGCCGGAAAAGTCAAAGTCGGCAAGGTAAACGTCGACGAAAACCAGGCGACTCCAGGCAAATTCGGGGTACGGGGCATCCCTACGATCATTTTGTTCAAGAATGGCGCAGTGCTCGACCAGGTTGTCGGAGCGGTACCAAAATCGCAGCTTGATGCGCTGATCGCCAAAGCGCTTCAAGGGTAATGAGCCCCCTTTCACTCCTCGCCCCGAAAAAACGGGGTACGTACGTTAACGAAGGTAATTTCGGCAAATTAAAGCTGAAATTAACTTCTCACGTACTAATCAGAATTCTGCTGGTCACAATCGCCGCATCATCCCTGACCGCGCCCGGTCCGGTTGATGCGGCTCCCCGACGCGGGCAGCCAGCCCCGAACTTCAAGGTTATCTCCACGGCAGGCCAGACAATATCTCAGGAGAATTATCGCGGTCACGTGCTGATACTGGATTTTTTTTCCACCTGGTGCCAGCCGTGCCGTCAGTCGATACCGCATCTGGTGGAGATGAACCGCAAGTACGGCAAGCAAGGACTTCAGATACTCGGTTTGAGTGTGGATGAGGGTGGGGAGCAAGCCGTCAAGACATTTACCGATGAGTTCCGGGTCAATTATCCGCTTGCGGTGGCAGGAGATTCAACTACGGCTGATTTTGGCATCCGGTCGGTGCCGGTCATGTACCTGATCGATAAAAAAGGAACAGTTGTCGAGGTATATCGTGGCTTTACCAGTGAAATGGCACGTTCCGTGGAGCAGTCTATCAAAAGTCTTCTGGCAGAGAAGTGAATTCCTTAGTAAGTTAGAAGTATTTTCTGCGCTTCCGGGCAGAAAATTACTTCGTTAACGCACTTATTCCTGTTTATCAAGGTCGGGATAAACCACCCTTATCAGG
>JBAVTM010000604.1:0-2093 GCA_049696195.1 Desulfuromonadaceae bacterium
AAGTTAACCCGTTCCGGAGCGCCGGGATTGAATGCATAGTTGCGCCCCTCGGGCGTGCAGACGATATAGGGCTTGTGACCGTGGCCGAGTGCCACGTAATCGAAGCGCTCCGCCAGCGGCAGCGCCTCGTCCGGCTGCATATTGCCTATCTCAACCGGCGAGTAGGTCCAAACACCCACATGGAATAGCAACAGGTTGTTCTCAGTTGTAGCCGCTTCACAGATGCGCGCTACGTGGTCGCCTGCCTGGGTACCGATGTAGCCAAGGCCGTAGATGTTAAGTCCTTTGATCTCTATGTAACCACCAGAACCGCTTTCAAGATCGAACGGATCGAAGCGGTAGCCGCCGCTTTCGGTTCGGGTGGGGCGCAGCAGCCGGATGTAACCCATCTGCGACAAGGCCTCCATCCACGAGATGCTGTCACGGCGGTGTATCCAGTCATGGTTCCCCTCCACGGCAATGCAGGGTATTCCAGCGTCTTTCAGCGGCTGCAGGGTTTCGATGGTGCGGGAAAAGGTGCGGGGAAGGATCTGGCCGGTGTGGAAAAGATCGCCGCCGATCAGGAGGAAGTCAACCTGTTCGGCAACGGCGTCAGATACGATGCCGCCGAGCATCCGAAAGAAATCTTCAGAGCGCTCGACTGCATCGGCAGAGGTGCGATATGTTTTGCCGAGGTGGATGTCGGCGGTGTGGATAAATGTAATCATTCGGATTATGCTCCAATAGTTATGAATGTGCCTTCGTTTCTCCGCTTGCATTTACAACTGGCTATGCTACTGTTTGGGTCTCAAGTCCGGGGTTTACCATATAATCATCTAATACTGAATTATTTCATATCGGGACAGTGAGACCTCATCTCAGTTATAAAGAGAATCAACACGGATTATATAACAGTGGATATTTCGATTCGCAAGCAGTTGATCAAACTGTCAAAGTACGGACACCACCTTCTGAAAAGCCGGCAGTACGCCGAGGCCTGCCAGGCATTTGAAGATGCTCTGCTGTTGACCCCGGGTAATGTCTACTTTATGACAAGAACGGGTGATACTCTGCGACGACAGAAAGACTATTCAGCCGCCGCCGGTTATTACCGGCAGGCACTGGATATAGAACCGGGCAATCCATTTGCGCTGCGCGGTTTTGGCGATGTCCTGCGCGGGTTGCAGCAATATGGGGACGCGATTGATATCTGGCAAAAATACCTCAGCCTGAAAGGCCCCAGGAATGTTTTTGTACTGACCCGGATTGCCGATTGCTACAAGGCCCTCAATAATTACGAAGATTCACGAGCCTACTATCTGAAAGCACTCTCCCTTAAGGCAAATAACCGCTATGCCCTGATCGGTCTGGCTGATTTGTACCACAAACAAGGGTTGGAAATCCCGGCGATTGAATGGTATGAGAAAGCCCTGGCCAATGGTGTGATACTGGTCAACATCCTGACCATTGTCGGCAATCTGCACTACCGGCAGGGAAATTATGAAAAAGCCAGGATATGCTATGAAAAGGCTCTCGTTCAGGAGCCGGACAACTCGTACGCGCTGTATGGCCTTGGCAATTATTACCGCTGGAAGAGCGATTACCGACGGGCGGTGGAATTATACGAAAAGATTCTGGAAATGAATGACGGCACTGTCAACCTTTACTCCCGCCTCGGTGATGCGTACCGCAACCTGGGACAGTACGAAGCTGCCGAACGTGCCTACACAAGCAATCTTGCTAAAAGTTATAACATGTTTACCATGATGGGCATGATCAAGCTGCGCTGTCTGCAGGGTCGTCTGAAAGATGCCTGTGACTGCTACGACGAATTGCTGCGCAATGAAGGGAAAGACAAAAACGTTTTCTCCGACGTAGGGAGGCTGCTCATCCAGCGGAATATGCACAGCCTGGCACTGCAGTTTTTCCGCCACGCCCTGCAGCGACAAAAGGAGCACACCTCGATCAGCCGCATTATTGAAGATCGAATCCGGGAACTGGAGGCAGCCACGCGCGATGCCGTTACAATTAATGATTCTGATGGCTGACAACAAGGCCTACGCATGGGCAGGAAGAACAAAGGGCCGGATCAATGATCCGGCCCTGATTTTTTT
>JBAVTM010000605.1:0-3743 GCA_049696195.1 Desulfuromonadaceae bacterium
GATCGTCCGGATCCTGCTTGACGACGGCGAACCGGTCAAAAACGTTCCCCGCAGTCTCAAGGCCGATGGCCACAGGCTGATTGGTCTGAAGCAGACTGATGAAGGCCATTACATTCTGGAGCTGGAAAAAATAGAAGAGTAATCCCCCGATATTTTTTTTGCCAAGAATATCTATTAAACCTATAGACAGTAAAAAAGGAGAAAGAGATGAAATTAAAGAAAATCACCGCAACCCTTGTCGCACTGGTTCTCGCATTGTCGACATCAAGTGCCGTCCTCGCAGCGGATGTCACCCTGTTGAACGTATCCTATGACCCGACCCGGGAACTGTACACAGATTACAACAACGCCTTTGCCCGGTACTGGCAGAAGAAAACCGGCGACAAGGTCACCATCAAACAGTCACATGGCGGCGCCGGCAAGCAGGCTCGTGCTGTCATCGATGGGCTTGAGGCAGATGTCGTCACCCTGGCGCTGGCCTACGACATCGATGCCATCGCCGATAAGGGGCTGATCAAGCCGGGGTGGCAGAAGGAACTGCCCCACAACAGCTCCCCCTATACCTCCACCATCGTCTTCCTGGTACGCAAGGGTAATCCCAAAAAGATAAAAAACTGGGATGATCTGGTCAAGCCGGGTGTGGCAGTCATCACCCCTAACCCCAAGACTTCCGGAGGCGCACGCTGGAACTATCTGGCCGCCTGGGCCTTTGCCCAGCATCTGCCGGGCGGCAATGATGCCAAGGCCAAGGAATTTGTTGCCAAACTTTTCAAAAACGTGCCGGTGCTTGATTCCGGTGCCCGTGGTTCCACCAATACCTTCGTACAACGCGGCCTTGGTGATGTTCTGCTCGCCTGGGAAAACGAGGCCTTCCTGGCAATCAACGAACTCGGACCGGACAAGTTTGATGTCGTGACCCCTCCGGAGAGCATCCTGGCAGAGCCGCCGGTCACCGTTATCGATAAGGTGGTCGAAAGGCACGGCACCCGCAAGGTGGCTGAAGAGTACCTGAAATACCTCTATAGCGACGAAGGGCAAAAGATCGCCGCCAAGCATTATTACCGTCCTATAAACGCCAAGATCCCGACAAAACTTGCCAGGATAAAAAAACTGTACACAATCGACAAGGCCTTTGGCGGCTGGCAGAAGGCACAGAAGACGCACTTTGCCGATGGCGGCACATTCGACCAGATCTACGCACCTACAAAATAACCGCGAAGCGGGGCGGCTCAGGCTGCCCCGTTCCCTCCTGCCTTTCGTAGGTTGTGCATGATCCCGAGATAGAGGAAGCGCATGAACCGAACACCACATTCCTTCTTGCCATTTGCCACTCTTCTGTCTCGCCCAACTGAGCATTTCGAACACGGGATATACTCATGAAACTATTCAAGCGCCACAACAACGTCCTGCCCGGCTTCGGGCCGACACTCGGTTTCACGGTTTTCTACCTGAGTCTGATTGTGTTGATCCCGCTCTCGGCATTGGTCTTCAGGACAGCAGGGCTGACGTGGGGCGAGTTTATCGGCACCGTTACTGCGCCGCGGGTACTGGCCTCCTACAAAGTCACCTTTGGCGCGGCCGTTATTGCGGCGGTCATCAACTCGGTTTTCGGCGTACTGGTGGCCTGGGTACTGGTCCGGTACCGCTTTCCCGGCCGGCGGATAATTGATGCGCTGGTGGACCTCCCCTTCGCCCTGCCGACCGCCGTTGCCGGTATCACCCTGGCGACGATCTACTCTCCCAACGGCTGGGTGGGGCGCTTCCTGGAACCGCTCGGCATCAAGGTAGCCTTCACCCCGCTCGGCATCGTGCTGGCAATGACCTTCATCGGTCTCCCCTTTGTAGTGCGCACCGTACAACCGGTGGTGGAGGAGATCGAGGTGGAACTGGAAGAGGCCGCCGTCTGCCTGGGTGCCAATCGCTGGCAGACCCTTAAACGGGTGATATTTCCAATGATGCTGCCTTCGATCCTGACCGGTTTTGCCCTGTCATTCGCCCGTGCCGTCGGCGAATACGGATCGATCATTTTTATCGCCGGCAACATGCCGATGGTCTCGGAGATTACCCCGCTATTGATCATTACCAAGCTTGAACAATTCGACTATCAGGGAGCCACGGCCATCGCCTGTGTCATGCTGCTGGCGTCATTTTTAATGCTGCTGGTCATCAACCTTCTGCAAAAGTGGAGCAGAAGGTACGCAGATTAGCAAGTTAGAACTAATCCTGTTCATCAGGGCTAACGGAGACTTATCATGTCGGCACCGGTTTCAACAATCCATAAATCATATAAACCGAAAGCCCGGTCACAGACAGAACCGGCCGCAGTGCGCTGGCTGTTGATTGCCATTGCCCTGACCTTCCTGGCCCTGTTCCTGGCTCTGCCACTTGCTGCCGTATTCAGTCAGGCCTTCGAAAAAGGTCTTGCGGTCTATCTGGATGCGCTCAAGGAACCGGATACCCTCTCGTCAATCAAGCTGACGCTCATAACTGCGGCCGTGTGCGTACCGCTCAATCTCTTCTTCGGCGTGACCGCGGCCTGGTCGATCGCCAAGTTCAGTTTCCCGGGAAAGAACCTGCTGATCACCCTGATCGACCTCCCTTTCTCGGTGTCGCCGGTCATCTCCGGTCTGATCTACGTCTTGATCTTCGGCCTGCAGGGGTGGATCGGCCCCTGGCTGCAGGATCATGACATCAAGATCGTCTTCGCCGTGCCGGGGATCATTCTGGCCACGATCTTCGTCACCTTCCCTTTCGTGGCCCGCGAGCTGATCCCGTTGATGGAGGCGCAGGGAAAGGAAGAGGAAGAGGCGGCCCTGGTACTAGGTGCCAGCGGCCTGCAGACCTTCTTCCGCGTGACCCTGCCCAACATCAAATGGGGCATCATCTACGGCGTGATCCTCTGTAACGCACGCGCCATGGGGGAGTTCGGCGCCGTGTCGGTCGTCTCCGGACATATCAGGGGGATGACCAACACCGTGCCGCTGCACGTGGAGATCCTCTACAACGAATACAACAACACCGCCGCCTTTGCCGTGGCCTCGCTGCTCGCCTTCCTGGCGCTGATCACCCTGGCGATCAAGACGGTGGCCGAGTGGAAAGTCCGGCAACAGTTGGAAAACAGCTGAAGTCGTTGCTCACGCGGCCAGAAGTAGGTGCCTTTAGGCAAGACGCGAAGTACGTCAAAAACAAAAAAAAGGTTCAACCCGAAAGAATAAAACTTTTAATCCCGTTTCTCCGCGTACTCCGCGCCTTCGCGTGGGACAATTGCTTTTTGAAGTTCAGATTTGAAGACAGGTGACCAGATGAGTATAGAAATTGAAAACATAAGCAAACAGTTCGGAAACTTTGCCGCCTTGAAGGACGTCAGCCTCACCATCCCCTCCGGTGAACTGGTGGCGCTGCTGGGACCTTCCGGTTCCGGCAAGACCACCCTGCTGCGGATCATAGCCGGTCTCGAATCGGCCGATGCCGGCCGGATCCTGTTCAACGGGCAGGACACCACCGACTCCCATGTCCGGGAACGTCAGGTCGGCTTCGTATTCCAGCACTACGCCCTGTTCCGCCACCTGACCGTCTTCGAGAATATCGCCTTCGGTCTGAGGGTCAGACCTCGTGCCACGCGCCCTTCAAAATCCGAGATCGGCGACAAGGTCATGAAGCTTCTCAAGCTGGTGCAGCTGGAAGGGATGGCCAAACGCTACCCGGCCCAGCTTTCCGGCGGTCAGCGCCAGCGCATCGCCCTG
>JBAVTM010000606.1:0-2737 GCA_049696195.1 Desulfuromonadaceae bacterium
CCGTAATTGAATACATATTTGAAGGTCAACTCGGGTTTTTTGCTGCTCATCGGTTTATTCTCCTTTGATCTGCTGTAAATGGCGGGCGCCGCAATTGCACCGTCTACCTATCATAATCGGAAGGGCAAGGAAAATAATTTCTTGCAATCTCCGGCGGCTATCGCTATAAAGACTAAAATGATCTTTTAAGGGGGTATTCCCGGGTATGTGCAAAACGATGAGTATACGTATGGTTTTTATGGGTATCGTGCTCTGGGCAGGCAGTGCCCTCGCAGTTGACAACGGGGCACGCATCCTGTTTGACCAGGGGCATAACCAGCGCTTTCTGATAGAAGAAAAGGGTGAACTGCAGTTGTCAAAACTGGCCGATATTATGCGTGCCCAGGGAGCTCACGTCGCTTCAACAAAGAAACTGTTAGATGATGACGCTCTCAGGGATAGTTCCGCCCTGGTCATTTCCGGCCCTTTTGAATCGCTGCGCCCTGAAGAGGTCGAGGCGGTCGTACGATTCATCGAAAAAGGGGGACGGCTTGCGGCGATGCTTCATATCGGACCGCCGCTGGCAGGATTGCTGGCCCGGCTCGACCTGGATCACTCCAATGCCGTGCTGCATGAGCGCAGTAACGTCATTGATACGGATATTAATTTCAGAGTCACCGCCCTGTCCGCCTCTCCGCTGTTTGCCGGCCTGGCGCGGTTCTCGCTGTACGGTGGCTGGGCACTTGACCCGGGCAAGGCCGGGACGCCGCTGGCCCGGACGTCACCAGACGCCTGGGCGGATCTTGATGGCGACAAACAGTTGTCAAAGGGCGATGCTACCGGACCGTTCACGGTTGTTGTATCCGGGACGCTTGGAGCCGGTAATTTTGTCGTGTTCGGTGATGATGCCATTTTCCAGAATCGCTATCTTGACGAAGATAACGGCAGGCTGGCCGCCAATCTTTCCGGATGGTTGGCGGGGCGATACTAAATCGAGTTTGACATCTGCGGCTGTTATTTAGTAGAAGAATAAAGTTGTTTATAACCTGGAGGTGCGCGTATGAAAATTGTGACCAAAATTACCCTGATTGCCGTATCGCTGCTCTTGTCTGTCGCCCCCGCTTTTGCCGCAGAGGTGAAAACGGATACCAAGCCGTCCCCTGCAGCCGCCATGGAAAAGGCAAAAGGCACAGCTGCTGCCGAGAAAGCCGCTGCCAAGGCTCCGCTCGTTGACATTAACACCGCCACCGATGCAGAGCTGAAGGCGATTCCCGGAATTGGTGACGCATTGGCCGCCAAAATTATTGCCGGTCGGCCGTATGCCAACAAGGCCCAGCTTAAATCGCGGAAAGTTCTTCCTCCCCTGGTGTACGAGCAGGTAAAGGATCGGATTATCGCCAAGCAACCGGCGAAAAGTGAAAAAGGAGCTGCCAAGCCGGTCGGCAAAAAGTAGTTTCAACACTGATACCGTCCCGGTCTTCAGGGCATCCGTTTTCGGGTGCCCTGTTTTGTTTGCTCGCGGGTAACCCTTGACTTTTCGCCGGGATACCTGCTATTCCTGTGCTGATGTACATGAGGCAAGGAGCTGTAATGAAACCACTTTTTTTGAACCCCCCAACGTTTGAAGATTTTGACGGCGGTGCCGGTGCCCGTTATCAGGCATCCCGCGAAGTGACCTCCTTCTGGTATCCGACCTGGCTCTGTTTCCCTGCAGGAATGATCGAGGGGAGCCGTGTCGTTGACGCCCCGGTGCAGAAATTTACCCTGGAAGAGTGTCTCGCCATTGCACAGGATTTCGACATGGTGGTGATGTACACCTCCACGCCGACACTGCTGATCGATATCGAGACCGCCCGTCGCATCAAGGAGGTCAAGCCCGGCATCGTTACGGTGTTGACCGGGCCGCATGTCTCCGTGCTGCCGGAAGAGTCGCTCCGGGCCGGGACCGGGGTTATCGATATCGTTTGCCGGGGCGAGTTCGATTACTCCACCAAAGAGCTCTGCGAAGGGCGCGACTGGAGCCGGGTGGACGGCATCAGTTTCTTCGAGGATGGCCAG
Organism: Desulfuromonadaceae bacterium; assembly: GCA_049696195.1. Taxonomy (GTDB): domain Bacteria; phylum Desulfobacterota; class Desulfuromonadia; order Geobacterales; family Pseudopelobacteraceae; genus JACRCG01. Next base: position 2,038 of record JBAVTM010000606.1, read on the forward strand.
ATCGTGCACACCCCCGACCGCCCTCCGATAACCGATCTGGACGCACTCCCGTTTGTGGCGCCGATCTATAAACGGGACCTGCCGATCACGGAATACGTCATCCCGCATTTCAAGAACCCCTACGTTTCTATTTATTCCAGTCGCGGCTGTCCCTCCCGCTGCATCTACTGCCTCTGGCCGCAGACCTTTTCCGGCCGCACCATGCGGGTCAGGTCACCGCGGAATGTATATGAAGAGATCAGCTGGATCGTCGCCAACATCCCCGAAATGCGCGAGCTCTCTTTCGACGACGACACCTTTACCGCCGACCGGAAGCATGCCTGTGACATTGCCGGCCTGATCAAGCCGCTCGGCATCTCCTGGACGATCAACGCCCGTGCCAATACCGACTACGAAACGCTGAAAACACTTCGAGAGGCGGGTTTGCGCCACGTAGTGGTCGGTTTTGAAAGCGGCAATGACCAGATCCTGAAGAATATCAAAAAGGGGGTCACGGTCGCCCAGGCGGTACAGTTTGCCAAGGATTGCAAAAAGCTGGGGCTGTCGATCCATGGCGCGTTCATCATGGGACTGCCGGGGGAGACCAGGGAGACCATCCAGCAAACGATTACATTTGCCAAACAGCTCGACCTGAATTCGATTCAGGCGTCACTCGCCTCACCCTATCCGGGCACGGAGTTTTTCGACCTCTGCATGGAAA
>JBAVTM010000607.1:0-4624 GCA_049696195.1 Desulfuromonadaceae bacterium
CTCGGCCTTATGTTAAGCTAGCTGCGGCTGCACGCAGGAATCCCATGTTTTTGCGCTGCGGAATTGATCTTGTTCTTAAGCTCCTTCAATTCAGTCTCAATCGCGCTGACTCTGTTGATATCGATACCATCATAGCTGTACTGTTCCCGCAGTTCGATCTCCCTGGCATTTAATGCTCTGGTTAATCCAGCCGTCTCCTGCGTAAATTGTTGAACGGCCTGTTTGTCGGCACATGTGCCGCAGGACTCTGCGGCTGAAGCTGATAGCACACCGGCCGAAAGCATCCCCACTGCCATTGCAATCCCTGCGATCATTTTCCTGTTCATGATTTGTTCTCCTTCTGCTGATTATTTCCGGCATGAGCCGGTTAGTAATCATTGGTATTTCAACATGCGTGCCACGCCTGGTCCAATGTGTTAACCTGCTGATTATCAACGATAATAAACATTTTTTATTCTGCTGGATGGTTCCTGTGATAAGGAATATGCTCCATTGGTATTCTGAAATTGGAGAATTTTCTGCAGGCGCTGGCAGGCGGAGCATCAAGTGTTGAGCTTAGGGCTAAATGCCCGGCCGGATGAGCGAGGAGGTCGCTGGTGACTAAACAAAACGGTTCTCGAAAAAAGATCACTTTTCTGGTGGGTACAATCGTAATAATTGCGCTGCTGCACTATGCAACGCCCACCGAACCGCATTACTACCACAAGATTCATATTGTATTGCGCAAACTCTACTTCCTTCCTCCGGTCATAGCTGCCGCCTGGTTTGGGCTGAGGGGGGCAATAATTACTACTGCAGCGGTGAGTATCCTCTTCTCCTTGCATGCATTGCTGGACTGGCCGGGTAATTATATGGAACAGGCAAACCAGCTGGGAGAGCTGGCCGGTTTTTGGGTAATCGGGCTCATACCGGGGTGGCTGTTCGACCGCCAGCGGTCACTTCTCCTTGATCTTGCACATGCCAATGAAGAGACCCTTCTCGGTCTGGTCGCAGCGCTGGATCTTCGCGAACACAACACCCGCCTGCATTCCCAGCGGGTGAGGGGGTATGCCGAGTTGATTGCCGCCCGGCTCGGAGTCGATGAAAAGATGAAGCGGGAGATCGGTTTCGGCGCACTGCTGCATGATGTGGGAAAGATAGCCGTTCCTGATCAGATTTTGCTGAAACCCGGCAAACTGGCCGATCGGGAATGGGCCGAGATGTGTAAACATCCCGAGGCAGGATATCGCATTGTGAAGCGGATCGGTTTTTTGAAGGATGCTGCGGAAATTGTCTATGCGCACCATGAAAAATTCGATGGAGGAGGCTACCCGCGTGGGCTGGAAGGAGAGGAGATTCCGTTCGGGGCGCGAATATTTATGGTGGCGGATGTTTATGATGCGTTGACGTCTGAGCGACCATACCGATCACCCGTAAGCTACGAAGAGGCGGCCGCAGAGATCAGGAGTCTGAGCGGCAGCCATTTCGACCCGGTCATTGTGGATACATTTATGGCGATAGCACCAAATCAGCTGCAGGAGATTGCCGATCGATACCGGGATGCCGCTCCGGCAGAATCGCCTACATCCTGACTGCTTTAGCGTGAGCTGCAACCTGCATCCTTTGCCAGCTTGAACAGTATCCGGTAATCATCGCCGAATACACGACCTTGAGAATGCGGCGTATTATGATAGAACAATCAACATGAAGGACGGGGTGGTTGTTCGTTGGCTTTGTTTTGAACGGAATCCGGGATATTCCCGGGCGAGCCCGCTTGTTTGCACGCGGGCGCTAAACGGGGAGAATTTTATGGCTACCCATGGTACAGGGCACAGCGTTACCCACAACAAGCAACAGGTACGTGACCCGGTCTGCGGCATGGAAGTCGACATCGCTGCTCCTGCCGCCACACTGCCATATGAAGGCACGACCTACCTCTTCTGCAGTACCCATTGCCTCGAAAAATTCAAATCATCTCCCGACAGATTCACCGGAACCGGCATAACGAAACCAGAGCATGCCATTCCACGTGCCCATGAGAGCGAGCTCAAAAACAACATATTCACCTGTCCGATGCATCCTGAAATACAGCAGGAAGGGCCCGGCTCCTGTCCGAAATGCGGCATGGCGCTTGAACCCCGGACAGTGACGGTGGAGGAGGGCGAAAACAGGGAACTGGTGGATATGCGGCGGCGTTTCTACCTGAGTCTCATTCTGACTATTCCTGAAATTGCCATAGCCATGGGACATATGCTTCCCGGCCATCCTCTGGAGACGTTGGCGTCGCCGGGAACCTATGGCTGGATCGAACTGCTGCTGGCATCGCCGGTCGTGCTCTGGGCGGGTTGGCCCTTTTTCGTACGCGGCTGGCAATCCCTGGTCAATCGCAGTCTCAACATGTTCACCCTGATCTCTCTGGGAGTTGGTGTCGCCTACAGCTACAGCATCGTGGCAACACTTTTTCCCGACATTTTCCCATCATCCTTCCGTGGCGGTGCCGGAGAGGTGGCAGTCTACTTCGAGGCAGCTGCCGCAATCGTCACCCTGGTGCTTCTTGGCCAGGTGCTGGAACTGAAAGCCCGCAGTCGGACCGGTGCGGCCATCAAGTCACTGTTGGGACTCGCCCCCAAGACAGCCCGGCTGATTCGGGATGACGGCGCGGAAGTTGATGTCCCGCTTGGCCAGGTCCATCCAGGTGACCGTCTCCGGGTGCGCCCCGGCGAGAAAATCCCGGTGGACGGCGAAGTGATCGAGGGAACGAGCAGTGTGAACGAAGCCATGATCAGCGGGGAAGCCATGCCGGTGGAGAAGGAAACCGGCAGCCGGGTTATAGGCGCCACGGTCAACGGCACCGGCAGCCTGATAATGCGGGCCGAAAAGGTTGGCGCCGAAACGGTGCTGGCACGGATCGTCCAAATGGTTTCCGACGCCCAGCGGAGCCGCGCCCCTATCCAGAAACTGGCTGATGTTGTAGCCGGCTGGTTCGTACCGGCAGTAATGGTGTCAGCCATTGTAACCCTGATCATCTGGGGCATATTCGGACCGGAACCACGCATGGCCCACGCCGTGATCAACGCCGTGGCGGTACTGATAATTGCCTGCCCATGCGCTCTTGGCCTGGCAACACCGATGTCAATCATGGTCGCTACCGGCAAAGGTGCAACTATGGGGATCCTGTTCAAGAACGCTGAAGCGATCGAGCTGCTCCGTAAGGTCGACACCCTGGTAGTGGATAAGACCGGGACGCTCACTGAAGGGAAACCAAAATTGGTCGCGGTTGAAGCCGTCGATGGATTTGATCAGCGGAAACTTCTTCATCTGGCAGCAAGTCTGGAGCGGGGGAGCGAACATCCCCTGGCTGCCGCGATTGTTGGCGGTGCGAAAGAGCGCGGCATCGACACCGTTGCAGTAGAGGAATTCCGGTCGATTACCGGAAAAGGGGTCACAGGCCGCATCGACGGCATAGCGGTGGCCCTAGGGAACCGGAAGCTGCTTGAAAGTCTGGGGATTGAAGCTCCTGCGCTCCAGGACAAGGCGGAATCGATGGAAGCCACGGGGCAGACCGTCATGTTCGTCGTCGCTGATGGCAAGCCGGTCGGCCTGCTTGGTGTTGCCGACCCGATTAAGGAGACTACGCCCGAAGCGCTGCGTCAGCTGCACGCGGAAGGAATCCGCATCGTCATGATGACGGGCGACAACCGGGCCACGGCCCAGGCAGTGGCTAAGGACCTCGGCATTGACGATATTCTGGCGGAAGTTCTCCCGGAAGAGAAGGCCGCCAAGGTGAAAGAACTTCAGGACCAAGGGCGCTTTGTCGCGATGGCCGGTGACGGCATCAACGATGCCCCGGCGCTCGCCCAGGCCCAGGTAGGCATCGCCATGGGTACCGGAACGGATGTCGCCATGGAAAGCGCCGGTGTCACCCTGGTCAAGGGGGATCTGCGCGGCATCGTTCGTGCCCGCCTTCTAAGCAGGGCCGCCATGGCCAACATCAGGCAAAACCTGTTCTTTGCATTCTTCTATAATGCCCTTGGAGTCCCCTTGGCGGCTGGCGTTCTGTACCCCCTCTTCGGAATTCTCCTTAGTCCGATGATTGCTGCTGCGGCCATGAGCTTCAGTTCCGTCTCGGTAATAGGCAATGCGCTCCGCCTGCGCCGGACTAAAATCTGAATACTGCTGTGAAGGTACTGCAGAACCTGGAGCCTCAACTAGAGAAAATGCTACACCTGCTGCTGAATATTCTTCAACGGCACATGCGCAATAAATTAAACACATAACAATGTCGGTATGTTACGCGTTGGCATGATGAATGCTGGTTATTGCAGTATCGATTCACACCAAAAAAACAGGAGACGTAAACAATGAATAAAATGACGGTACTGATTGCAGCTGTTCTTGCACTTTCGGCCCCGCTGGCCGCCCGTGCCATGGATCACAGTTCCATGAAAATGGATCATGGCGCCCACCAGGGAGACGTTGCCCATGAGGAGGTGGTGGATGGCGTCAAGGCAACCTTCAGGGTCATAAGTATGAAAGAGCATATGAAGGCCATGGACATGGAAATGCCGAAGGAGATGAAAGAGACCCATCACATTGCGGTCGAGTTCAAGGATGCCAAATCGGGGAAGGCGCTGACCGAAGGTGA
>JBAVTM010000608.1:0-4526 GCA_049696195.1 Desulfuromonadaceae bacterium
CGATTCAGGTGACCAGGGATTTGAAGGGGTTCTGGGACGGATCGTATCAGCAGGTAAAAAAAGAACTCAAAGGGCGCTACCCCAGGCACCCCTGGCCGGACGACCCCTGGAGTGCGGCTCCGACCCGCAGGCTGAAGCCGAAGGTGTAGCGGGAGGGTATTAAAGCTGGTTGTGACAGCCGCTGCATTCAACCGGGCCGGCGTTGCTTTCTCTGTGGCACCCTATGCAGGTGATGTGAGCCCAATCTTTACCTGACTTGGCGATTGGACCCGGCTCATTTGTGCCGTGGCATTCCGTGCAGCCACCCAGAATCTTCTGATGTTCAATATGGGGAAAAATGACAAAAAAATCAGTGCCGAACGTGATCACATTGGCAGCCTGGATCGGTGAGGCCAGGGCAATACAGATAATCAAACCGGTACATATTTTCAGCATGGGATTCACCTGCCTCACGGTAGTATGGTTTTTCATTAAAGCAAGGGTAGTGCCAAAAATCAGCCGGACGATCAGGCGATCGCCCGGCAAGGTGCCGGGTCTGACGATTGAAGCAGGCTAGGGGGCTGTCCGGAATGTAGCCCCGGTTATCCGGTCGGCGCTTTCCTGGATAACCATCCGGTCCGGGTTGGCCGCCAGATGACGCAGCAGTGCGAAAACCATCTCCGCCTGTTCCGGCTTTCCGAGCAGTCCGGCGACCGCCTCCGCCGTCATGCTCCGCCGTTCCTTCTGTAACAGTTCCACCACGGTTTTCTGGAGAGAGATCACCGCGCCGGCCGCTTTTTTGCCCGCTTCCACACCGGGCTGGTGATAGGCGTTGATATTGATCAGGCTGGCATAGAGCCCGACAGCCCGTTCGAACAGGGCAATCAGGACGCCGACCCTGTATGCATCGACCTGGTTGATGGTGATGGTCATCGACTCCCGGCCGTTCTCATACAGCGCCGCGCGAGTCCCCTGAAAAAAACCGAACAGGAAATCTCCGCTGGTAATCCCGTCCTCGACCGGAAGTGAGCTCCCCTCCCGGTCTTTCAGCACCTCGATGAACGTGACGAAGAAGTTAGCCACCCCGTCCCGCAGCTGCTGCACATAGGCGTGCTGATCGGTCGAGCCTTTGTTGCCGTACACGGTCAGACCCTGATTGACGGTGACCCCGTCACGGTCGAGCTCCTTGCCGATCGATTCCATGATCAACTGCTGCAGGTAGCGGGAGAAGAGCAGCAGGCGATCCTTGTAGGGGAGCATGACCATGTCCTTCGCGCCGCATCCCCCCGTGGCGTGGTGCCACATCAGCGCCATGAGCGCCGCCGGATTGCGGGGCGTATCGGGGGTGCGGGTGATGACGTCGCAGCTCCGCGCCCCTTCAAGCAGCGCACTGATGTCGATTCCCTGCAGAGCAGCCGGCAGGAGCCCGACGGCCGAGGTTACGGAGGTCCGCCCCCCGACCCAGTCCCACATCGGGAAGCGCTCCAGCCATCCTTCGGCCAGCGCCAACCCTTCCAGCTCGCTTCCTGCGCCGGTCACCGCCACCGCATGGCGGGCAAAATCGAGTCCGGCACGCCGGTAGGCGGCCTTCGCCTCCAGCATCCCGTTGCGGGTCTCCTTGGTCGAGCCGCTTTTCGATATGACGAGCGTCAGAGTTTGTGAAACAGACGAGCCCAGTTCCGCAAACACCTTGTCAATGCCGTCCGGGTCGGTGTTGTCGAGAAAATACGCTTTCATCCGGTCGGAGGGGGAAGCGAGCGCGTCGGCCACAAACTGCGGTCCCAGTGCAGACCCGCCGATGCCGATGACCAGCACATTTTTAAAAGCGGCGCCGTTTTGGGCGGTAATGGCGCCGGAGTGGACTTTTGCAGAGAATGCCAGGATCTGTTCGATCGCGGCTTCGATCGCACGCTGAATGTCCCGCGAGGGGGAGAGTGACGGATTCCTCAGCCAGTAATGCCCCACCATGCGTCCTTCATCGCGGTTGGCAACGGCTCCCCCCTCCAGTTCACGCATCTCGGCGAACGCACCCTGCATCGCCGGTTCCATCTGTTCAAAAAAACGGTCTGCAAACTTCATGCGGCTGATATCGAGCGCCAGCCCGATCCCGGGGCAGTGACAGAGATGATTCCGGTAGCGGTTCCAAAGGGCGATGCCTGTTTCCATGTGTCCCTCCCGATCTGCAGATACACAAAAGGCGGAGAATTCTCCGCCTTTTGTGTCAGTTTCCGCCGCGCTCTACTTTTTGATGTTGTAGAACACGTCGTGCCCCTTGAATAGGGATGTGCTGTCGAGCTCATCCTCGATCCGGAGCAGCTGGTTGTACTTGGCGACGCGGTCGGTGCGGCAGAGTGAGCCGGTCTTTATCTGGCCGGAGTTGACCGCCACGGCCAGGTCGGCCAGGGTGGTGTCTTCGGTCTCACCGGAACGGTGGGAAATAACGGTCGTGTAGCCGGCCCGCTTGGCCATTTCGATCGCTTCGAGAGTTTCGGTCAGGGTGCCGATCTGGTTCAGTTTGATCAGGATCGAATTGGCGACCCCCTTCTGGATTCCCTCTTTGAGGATCTTCGGATTGGTGACGAACAGGTCGTCGCCGACGATCTGGATCCGCTTGCCGAGGCGATCGGTCAACAGTTTCCAGCCGTCCCAGTCGTTCTCGGCCATGCCGTCCTCGATGGAGATGATCGGGTACTTGTTGACCAGATTCTCGTAAAAGTCGACCATCTGGACCGGTGTCTTTTTCTTTTGTTTTTCGTTCTCAAGGGTGTAAACGTTCTTCTTCTTGTCGTACAGTTCCGATGATGCGACGTCCAGTGCCAGCAGGACGTCTTTGCCAGGCTTGTAACCGGCCTTGACGATCGCTTCCATGATGACTTCCAGCGCTTCCTCGTTGGACTTCAGGTTGGGCGCAAAGCCCCCTTCGTCGCCGACAGCGGTGTTGTAGCCCTTGCCCTTCAGTACACCTTTCAGGGCGTGGAAAATCTCTGCACCCATCCGGAGCGCTTCCTTGAAGGAGGCTGCGCCGGCCGGCATGATCATGAATTCCTGGATGTCGACGTTGTTGTCGGCGTGGGCGCCGCCGTTGATGATGTTCATCATCGGCAGCGGCAGTTCGCGGGCGTTGACCCCCCCGATATATTTATACAGCGGCTGACCGGCTTCTTCCGCCGCGGCCTTGGCGACAGCCAGGGATACACCCAGAATGGCGTTGGCGCCAAGGTTCGTCTTGTATTCGGTGCCGTCCAGTTCGATCATCTTCGTATCGATGCCGACCTGGTCGTCGGCTTCCATGCCGATAACCTCTTCGGCGATGATGCTGTTCACGTTGTCAACCGCCCGAAGAACTCCCTTGCCGAGATAGCGGGATTTGTCGCCGTCACGCAGTTCCATCGCTTCGCGCTCGCCGGTTGAAGCGCCTGATGGCACGGCAGCCCGCCCGAAAGCCCCCGATTCAAGAAAAACTTCAACTTCCAGAGTCGGATTTCCACGGGAATCCAAAATTTCTCTGGCATAGACATCAACGATCTCACTCATGTACAGCCCCCTTGCTTGGAATAAAGTGATCGGAGAAGGTGCTCTCCGGCAAAACCCGTTCTGTATAGCACAAAAAAATGGAAAATAACATCCTCCAGATAACAGTATTCAAATTCAATGCTATTAAGTTCATGCCGATCAACAATGCTTCACAATCGGCTGCAAACGTGGTATGACAAAAAACGGCACTTTATCGCCAAGCCCCTTCTGTACAAAAGGTATACTATGCCAGCTGATTCGATTGATACACTCACGATTGATAAAACGCGCCGGATGGCCCCCGGGCGCAGGAGCGTCACCCGCACCCGGCTGGCTGTTATCGTGGTCGTGGCGCTTGCTGCGGTAGCCGCCGCCGTGGCGATGGTTCGCAGTCGTGCCGTAACGATCGAAACGACAAGTGTCTCACTGTTTTATCCGACGCAGTCTTTCACGCTTCTTAATTCGAGCGGTTATGTTGTTGCCCAGCGCAAGTCGGCGGTTGCTTCCAAAACGACCGGCATGCTGGAATGGATCGGTGTCGAGGAGGGGAGCAAGGTTGTAGCGGGGCAGATTATCGCCCGCCTTGAGAATAAGGATCTTGAAGCATCGGTAGGGCAGGCGGAGGCGGCGCTTCAGAATACAAGGGCCCTTCGCGAGCAGTCCCGGGCCGAGCTGGCCGATGCCGGAACATCGTTCGGGCGCCAGAAAGAACTGCTGGCGGCGGGGATCGTCTCGCAGGCCGAGTATGATAATGCGGAAGCCCGTTTCAAGCGCGCCGTTGCTGCAACCGCCGGTGCCGAGGCCGGGATAGCGACTGCCGCAGCAGCACTTCAGGGGGCCACCGTCAATCGTAGCTACAGCCTCATCAGAGCGCCGTTTGATGCGGTAGTGCTGACCAAGAATGCCGATGTCGGGGATATCATCACCCCGCTCGGAGCTGCCGCCAATGCAAAAGCGGCGGTCGTCACGATTGCCGATCTCGCCTCGCTGCAGGTTGAAGCCGACGTTTCAGAATCCAGTCTGGCGCAGATACG